>JAFUVU010000045.1 GCA_017477465.1 Bacteroidales bacterium | reverse complement strand
TAGAGGAAAGTGTTTTATTATTCTTGTGAAAGCACCAGCCAAAATGCCAGGTGCAGGGGCCGTGTCTGCCCTGACGCACGCCGATGTCCCCTCGCCAACAAAGGACAGCGGTCTTATCTTGGTTTATAGAGGAAAGATAAGAAAAAAACAGTTTGACGCATTAACGCCAAACTGTTTTTTTTTAATATGCCGGATGTGCAATTACTTTTCCTTGGGGGCAAGGGCTTTCCAGCAGAAGGCACTCAGAGCACCGCCCACGAGGGGAGCGCAGATGAATACCCAAACGTCCTTGAGGGCCTGTCCGCCGGCGAAAAGTGCGGGGCCGATGGAACGTGCAGGGTTCACGGAAGTACCGGTGAGATTGATGCACACGAGGTGGATGAGGATGAGGCTGAGGCCGATAGCGAGGCCTGCGAAGTTGCCTGCGCCAACTTTGCTGTCAGTTGTGCCGAGCACGACAAGGACAAAGAGGAAGGTTGCGATTACTTCCACGAGGAAGGCACCGCCTACGCCGCCGGCATTGGCAACGCCGTTCGAGCCGAGTCCGCCGGTGAGGTCGGGTGCTGCTACGACGTTAGCGACAAGCAGGAGGCAAGCGCCGGCGATGATACCGCCGATAAGCTGGCCGATCCAGTAGCCGCAGGCGTCTTTCCAGCTCATGCGGCCGCTGAGGGCTACGCCGAGGGTGATGGCGGGGTTGATGTGGCAACCGCTGATGCCGCCGATGGTGTAAGCCATGGCAACTACGGCCAGACCGAAGGCGATGGCTGTTCCTACAACGCCGGCAGGGGTGTTACAACCCAGGAACATTGCTGTTCCGCAGCCGAGGAACGTGAGCACGAAAGTGCCGATACATTCTGCAAAATACTTTTTCATTTCTAAAATAGATTTTGGTTTAGTAAGTCCAAATGTAAGACTTTTCTTTAAGAAAAACAAACACGCCCTTTAGGAAATAATTGCTATATTTGCACGATATGGATCACAAAGCGCCCATATACCTGTTCACGGACGGAGCCGCCAGCGGCAATCCCGGCCCCGGAGGTTACGGAATAGTCCTGCGTTGCGGCAGCTATGAGAAAGAGTTGTCGGGCGGGTTCGCATGCACCACCAACAACCGCATGGAACTGCTGGCCGTAATCCTTGGCCTGGAACAGATTCGCTGGGAAAATGCAGAAGTGCATGTCTGGAGCGATTCTTCCTACGTAGTCAAAGCCCTTAACGAAGGCTGGCTGGACAAATGGAAGAAAACAGGCTTCAAAGGCAAGAAGAATGTGGATCTGTGGCTTCGCTTCGACCAGGTTTACAGCAGGCACAGGGTGGCTTTCCATTGGATAAAAGGGCACGCCGGACACCCTGAAAACGAACGTTGCGACCGCCTGGCCGTAGCGGCGTATCAATCTCCGGACCTGCCGGCGGACACCGGCTACGAACAAGAAAAACAAGCATTGTTATGAGTTTACCCAAATTAGTTGTAGGCATCACCCAGGGCGACAGCAACGGAATAGGCTACGAGGTAATAATCAAATCCCTGGCCGATGAGCGCTCCCTGGATTCGTTCACCCCGGTCATCTACGGATCTTCCAAGCTGATGGGCTTTTATCGCAAGACCGTGCACAACATCGGCCCGATGGATATAAATGTCATCCGCAGCGCTGCGGAGGCCCGCCCGAAGAAGATAAATCTGGTGAACTGCCTGCCGGACAATATCTACGCAGAGCCTGGCCAAAGCACTCCGGATTCGGCAAAAGCCGCCATCGCTTGCCTCGAAGCTGCAGTCAAAGACCTCAAGGAAGGACAGATAGATGTGCTGGTAACCGGCCCTATCAACAAGCGCGCAATGCATGCCGAAGGCTTCCCCGACACAGGCCACACCGAGTATCTCCAGAAAGAGTTCGGCGCCCAGGACGTAACTATGATTATGGTAAGCGACCGCATCAAGATAGGTGTCGTGACGGGCCACATCCCTCTTAGGGAAGTTCCCGGCAGCATTTCCAAGGAGAGCATCCTCGGCAAACTTCGCATCATGAAAGCTTCTCTGGAAAGGGACTTCGGCGTGCTTGACCCCAAGATTGCCGTTCTGGGCCTCAATCCCCATTGCGGCGACGGCGGCCTTCTCGGCGACGAAGAGCAGAACATTATCCTCCCTGCAGTGCAGGAGGCGGTCAAGGAAGGCATCCAGGCGTTCGGCCCTTATTCTCCGGACGGCTTCTTCGGCCTTGGCAACTACAGCAGGTTCGACGCAACCCTTGCAATGTATCACGACCAGGGTCTTGCCCCCTTCAAAGCGCTTGCTTTTGCCGACGGCGTCAACTTTACCGCCGGTCTGCCTGTCGTGCGCACTTCCCCCGACCATGGCACAGCCTACGAAATGGCCGGCAGGGACGAGGCCGACCCCCGTTCCATGATGCAGGCCATCTACACGGCCATCGACATTTTCCGCCGCCGCTTGCAGTACGACACACTCATGGAAGGGAAGCTTAATGCTCAGTAATATGGATGATTATAAGGCATTTATATGCTCCGAGGCGCTGGCGTCGGCCCATGTAAAGGAAGCTTTTGCATCGGACGATGCGGCAATTGGGACGCTGTCGGCAGTGGCTAAGCTGCTGGTGGATACTTACAAGGCCGGCGGCAAATCCCTTTGGGCAGGAAACGGCGGCTCTGCGGCCGATGCCCAGCACATGGCTGCAGAACTTGTCAACAAATTCAGGCTCAATCGCAGCGGGCTTCCCGCAATGGCCCTGACCGTAGATACTTCCATCCTCACGGCAATAGGCAACGACTATGGCTACGATCAGGTCTTTGCCCGTCAAATCATTGCCTGCGGCAATCCCGGCGACGTTTTTGTCGGCATATCCACCTCGGGTAATTCGGCCAACCTCGTCGTTGCGCTGGAGGCATGTCGGCAAAAAGGCCTGACAAGCGTGGCAATCGTCGGGGCATCGGCATGTAAGATGGACGCTTACGATTATGTTGTTCACATCCCGTCCACTGACACTCCGCGCATCCAGGAATGCCAGACGCTTGCGGGACATATTCTATGCGACATAGTTGAAAGGAACCTCTTTCCGAAGGCTCATTAAATTATTTTAATAATTTCCGGCAATCTTGTGATATGTCGGAATTTTTTTGTAAATTTGCCGCGCCTTTTAAAGAGGATTTTTTTAAACACTTAGTATATTTAGTATGAACAGAATTGCAATCAACGGTTTTGGCCGTATCGGTCGTCTGGCATTCCGTCAGATGTTCGAAGCAGATGGTTACGAAGTAGTTGCCATCAATGACCTCACAAGTCCCAAAATGCTCGCTCACCTTCTTAAATATGACACCGCCCAGGGTGGTTTCGCTGGCAAATTCGGTGAAGGAAAGCACACTGTGGATTATAAGGACGCTGTCCTCGCAGAAGACGGCAAGACCGTTGTAACTCCCGGCTCCATCATCGTTGACGGCAAGGAGATTACCATCTATGCAAAACCCAACGCTGCAGAACTCCCTTGGGGCGAACTGAACGTTGACGTGGTTCTCGAGTGCACCGGTTTCTATACTTCCAAGGCAAAGGCCTCCGCTCACATCCAGGCCGGCGCCAAGAAGGTTGTCATTTCCGCTCCTGCAGGCAATGACCTCCCCACCATCGTGTACAACACCAACCACAAGAACCTCACTCCCGCCGACACCATCATCAGCGCCGCTTCCTGCACCACCAACTGCCTCGCTCCTATGGCCGACGCCCTCAACAAGTATGCTCCCATCCAGAGCGGTATCATGAGCACCATCCACGCCTACACCGGCGACCAGATGATCCTCGACGGCCCTCAGCGCAAGGGTGACCTCCGCCGCAGCCGTGCAGGTGCCTGCAACATCGTTCCCAACTCCACCGGTGCCGCCAAGGCTATCGGCCTTGTGATTCCGGAACTCAACGGCAAACTTATCGGCAGCGCACAGCGTGTTCCCACTCCCACCGGTTCCACCACCATCCTGGTTGCCGTGGTAAAGGGTAAAGACGTCACTGTAGAAGGCATCAACGCCGCCATGAAGGCCGCCTCCAACGAGTCCTTCGGCTACACCGCAGATCAGATCGTCAGCTCCGACGTTATCGGCATGAAGTTCGGTTCCCTGTTTGACGCCACCCAGACCATGGTTTCCAAGATTGACGACGAGACCTGTCAGGTTCAGGTAGTCTCCTGGTACGATAACGAGAACTCCTACACTTCCCAGATGGTCCGCACCATCAAGTACATGGCAGAACTCAAATAATCTTTCAAGATTCTAGATTCAAAGGGGCCGGCTCATTTTTGAGTTAGCCCCCTTTTTTGTATATTTGCGCTATGAGAATTCTTCTGTCCAACGACGACGGCTACAAGGCGCAGGGCATTCACGTGCTTTCCAGGATAATGGCAGGTTTCGGGGATGTCACGGTAGTGGCTCCAAAATATCATCAGAGTGCAATGTCTATCGCGGTATCTCTGGGTGTCAAACAATTGGTATATAAAGATTTACCCCAAGAAGGGCCGGGCAAATGGTGCTATCTGGACGCAACGCCTGCCTCCTGCGTCAAATTCGGCCTGCAATATAAGTATGAGGCACGCAATCCGGATTTGGTTGTAGGAGGGGTGAACCACGGGAGCAACACATCCACCGGTGCCAATTACAGCGCCACCCTTGGTGTCTGTGAAGAGGCAGCCATCAACGGAATCAAAGCCGTGGGCGTTTCAATTGACAATCACAGTTCATTGGCCGATTTCACCGCCGTAGAGGCTCTACTCCCCGGCATTATGAAAAATCTGCTGGATAATTGGCCGGCAGACAGGCCCGGACTTTACTACAACGTAAACTTTCCGGACCGCCCGCTTGACCAAATCAAAGGCATACGCTTTGCGCGCCAGGGGGCCGGACACTGGATAAGGGAATTTGAACCCTGGTGCGAAGAGCGCCTGTCAGAGCTTGGCCTAACCAGCGTCTTTCTATGGCAGCAGCACCGCGTAGAGCTTGAAGAAGGTGAAACCGCCTATTTCATGAAAGGTGACTTTGTAAACGACGATTCAGACCCCTCCATAGCCGACCATCTGCTCCTCAAAGATGGTTGGGTGACTATCGTCCCTTGCTCGGCCGACCTTACGGATTATAAGGAACTTGAAAGGAACTTATGAGATACTACATCATAGCCGGCGAAGCGTCCGGCGACCTTCACGGCAGCAACCTCATGAAAGGGCTTTACGCTCAGGACCCCGAGGCCGATATCCGTTTCTGGGGCGGCGAAAAGATGAATGCCGTTTATCATGCCCGTCAGGCAGGCGAGGGACTGGTCAAAGACTATCGCGAAGGAGCCGTGATGGGCTATCTCCAGGTAGTACTCAATGCTTTTTCGCTTTTGAAAAAGATACGTCTCTGCAAAGAGGATATTTGGGCGTGGAAACCGGATGCAGTTATCTTGATTGACTATCCGGGTTTCAATTTCAAAATTGCAAAATTTGCACACGAGGCCGGCTTTAAGGTGTTTTATTACATCGCCCCCAAAGTGTGGGCCTCACGCGAAGGACGTATCCGTAAACTTAAAGCATACGTCGATAAGCTTTTCATAATCTTTCCTTTCGAAAAAGCATATTTCGACTCCAAAGGGGTAAATTATACTTATGTCGGCAATCCTTTGATTGACGCTGTTGACAACAGCCCCGCTCTCTCCGAATCACGCGAAAGTTTCCTCTCGCGGACAGGTCTGCCGGATGTGCCCATGATCGCTTTGCTTGCAGGTTCGCGCAGCATGGAAATAAGTCAGATGATGCCGTCCTTCATGCAAGTGGCCGATGCGTGGCATGCCTCCCATCCGGAATATCATTTCGTTGTTGCCGCCGGACCTTCAAGAACGCTGTCCGATTATCGGAAATACTTGGGTAGCAGGGATTTCGTACATGTTGTCTTTAATGAAACCTATGCGGTGCTGCGACATTCCATGGCTGCGATTATCAATTCCGGCACTGCTTCGCTGGAAGCCACTCTGATCGGCACTCCGCAGGTTGTCACATATAAAGTGGATGCTGCAAGTGCCTTCATCATGCGCCGGCTCATTAAAGTGAAATACGTCTCCCTTGCAAACCTAATCCTTAACCGTCTGGCCTTCAAGGAACTGATTCAGGAAAACTTCACTGTTTCAAACATTCTGGAAGAGCTTGAGCAGCTTTTGCAAAACAGCGCTTACCGTGAAAAAATGCAGGCCGACTATGCCCAGGTACGCGCCCTCCTAGGCGGCAAAGGCGCCTCCGAGGCTGTGGCAAAAGCCATGATTAAAGAATTGAAGGGTTAATCCGCTTTTATTCCAGTTCGCGTACGCGATTTTCAAACTCGTCTTTGGGGCACAATGCCTGGTTTCGCATTTTTGCCCGATAGGTATAAACCGTGGAAAGCGAGCATTTCAGGAAGGAAGCGATGTGCGGGCTTTCGTCTATTCCCAGGCGGATGGATGCAAGAATCCTTATCTCGGTTGGCAAAGCGCTCCCGGGGGGGGTATAGTCAAAGCGGGCATCCTCCCGTAGCAAAGCGTTGACTCCATCTACGAAGCCCGGGAAAATACCCAGGAATGTCTGGTCGAATATGCGGTAGAACTCTTTGTAGTCGGCAAAGTCGGCTGCATTGCGTAATTCCTTGAGCAGAGCGTCCGTCCCTTGATTTCTGGCAATCTGACGCAGCTTGTGACGGTTCTCTTCTATCTTGTCCAGGTATTTGACGCTGAGGTCCATATAGCGGAAGACGTAGTTGTCTTTGATTTTGTTGGCGTTTGAAAGGGCAGCATTTACTTCTTCCAGCGCCTGGTTCGCTTTACTCAGTTTAAGGGCTTGCCTGTGCCTGAGAAGAAGCAGCCAGAAAATGAAGAATGCGAATATGCTCAGAATGGTTATGGCAATTGCCAGAACGGCCTGTTTCTGGCGTTCAGACCTTAGGGCGGCCTCGATTATGACATTTTGCGCACCTGAAGAGCGGATTACCTGGGCTTGAAAGTCTCCGGCATATACATTTTCCAAATGCGTGCTGATATATCTTCCCGCGCGTTGATAGTCTTTTTCCCTATAGAGCATCAGAGCCAGTTCGTAGAGTGACAGAAAGTCTCGGTTGGGCGCTTTGAAATCATATACGGCGCTTTTTGCCAGCCATATTTTCTTGCTGTCATCGTCTCCGGTCATGCCATACAGGATGGCCATGTTGTATGCGGTGGAGGTGAGTTGGTGATAGTCATTGTCAGGAGCATTGTCATAGCAGGATTTGAAAATGCTGAGTGCCTTGGGTATGTTTCCTTTGTCCCTGAGGCTCTGCGCCAGCAGTTTTTTGCCTTCGTATGACAATGTGTCCAAATTGATATAAGCGTTCCGGTACAGGCGGAGGCTGTCTGAATAGTTACGGTCTTTTTGGAGCGGATGCGAAAAGCGGGAAAGGTTGGTGAATATTTTAACACCTGTCGAGAGGTATTCCTGCAACAGTCCGTATGATTGAATTTCTCCGTGATTCAGTGACTGGAAAAGCGCCAGGGCACCTTCTTCATAATGTGCGGTACCAAGCAGGTAGCACTTTGAAATTGCTGTCCGGAGCACTTGTTCCCGGTTGCCGGCCCTTTGTTCCATAATTGCAATATAGCGCCCTGCAGAGTCTGCGCTGAAGTGCAGGTATTCGTTGTATAGGGCTACTGCGCTTTCCCAACTTCCGGACTGCATTTGCAATCGGAGGGAGTCGTTTCTATGCTCGAATGCCTGCTGGTACAGGTCTTTATTTTCGATAGCTGTATCCAACTCCCTAAGGGCCGATTCCAGAGACGATGGCTGTGAACAGGCCGAAAGTATGAGGCATAAAGAGAGTATGACAATTCGTATATTATTCATATCCTGTCATTAAAGTCACTTCCGAAGATACGAATAAAATGATAGGAAAACAAAAAAATTGGTCCTGTTTATTAGTTTTATCTAAAAACAAAACTTATAAAACCACCTATAATTTTGTCGTAAATCTGTCTTATGCAAAGATGGGTGAAATGCCGTTGTAGGGCCTTGAATAATTGTTTTTTTGGTTTTTAGGCTCTTTGGATTTTACTTATATTTTGAATTACAGGTGTATTTTATGCGCTTTTTCTTTCATAATTTTGTACAAACCGCGAACGATAATTATAACACCTGATATCATGTTAGTTCAACAAAAAAAGGACTATGCCAGTCCGACTTGTCAACCGGTGGAACTTAAAACCGAAAGTTTCATCTGCTCCTCATTAAACCAGTCCATGGATCTGGGACTTGAAATGTTGCAGGAAGACACTTATACCTGGATGATATTTTAAAAACTTTTTGCCATGAAAACAACTCAGAAGGAGATTTACCTTGCTCCGCTATCAATTAGCCTGCAGTTTCTCTTCGGGGAAGGGCAGATTATCTGTGGCTCCCAGACGAAAGAGAATAGAGCATCCGTGGAAAGCATGGGTGAAGACAGTTACGAATGGGATATATAAAAATACGCGATATGAAAAAGTTATACCTTATTTTAACGGCAGTGACCGCACTCAGTCTGGTCACCCTTTCTTGTACAAAAGAACTTGCCGATCCTTCACAGCAGGAGCAGATTCAAAAGGAAGAGGATCCTGCTAAAGACGCTGGTGAAGAGCAAACCATTCCCGAAGGCATGATTAGCCTTACCTTCGGCGTCTCTCAGGAAGGCGACGCGGCCGCTTCCGACGAAGACACCAAAACCTCCTGGGACGGCACCACCCACGCCTGGAGCGAGGGTGATATGATTAGAATATTCTGGGGAACAGGTTCTAATGAGTATGTAGATGCAGAAGTTAAGGATAATAAAGTTACTGCCGTAGTTGGTGATGCAGATAAATATTATGCTGTATATCCTTCGACTGGCGCATTTGCATTCCGCGAAGGTGGCACTATCGACTTCGGTATTTCTAACCAGCAGAGTGGTTCATTTAAAGATGCCAATATGATGGCTGCTATGACCTCTAAGGAAGCCGCAACTCTTAATTTCAAGAATCTGACGCATATTTTCAAGTTCCACTTAACCAACGATTCACCGTACGACCAGTTTCAATTTTGTACTAACAACGGGTCAATTGTGGTAAACACATATGGCGTTTCATTTGATAGCGAAGGCAATGTGACTATAGGTACGCGTACAGTCGAAATTTCCGGCTATTCTAATAGCAAGTACGTTCGTCTTCATAGTGGAATGACGCCTGGAGCAGACTATTATTTCGCTGTCGTTCCTGGTGCCGACTACAGCCTTGGTTTCGGTCTTCAGGCAAGACTTACCGGTGAAACTGGAAGTTACAGCGTTTCTGTCCTTACTAAAGGTTCGATTGATACGTCAGATCGCTGCAAGATTACAAATTTGGGAAATCTTGACAGTTTTATCCATGCGGACTGGTTTATAACAGCCGACGGTAATGGTGACGGTACCAGCTGGGATAATCCTGGCGGTCCTGCACTTCTTCGTAACCTTCTTGTTATGCCGAGCACGTTTACAACGGAACAATCTAAGAAAAACTTTACCTTCAGGCTTCACAATGCCAAAATCCATTTGAAAGAAGGAACTTATAATTTCCAGACGATTCTTGCGGATACCGGCGTGAAACAATTTGGAAGCGATTCGTTTCATAGTGAGGTGGACAATGTCACAGTGATTGAAGGAGGTTATCCTTCCTCAGCTTCTGGAAAGGATCTGAGCGGTTATGACCCGAAGAATCATCCATCAATCATTATTTCCAACCAGGCTGAAGCGAACGACCGCGCCATATATTTTAATGGCGCCAGATTATATGACTTGACTTTCAAAGGCTTGAGCTTTGCGAATAATCCTTCTGGTGAAAACTTCAATACGCCTGGAGGTGCGGTAGCAATTAACGGTACGACAAACGGCACAATCAAGTTTGAAGACTGCTCATTTACGCTAAAATCTACAAATACCGGCGGCGCTTTGTCTTTCCGTGGTACTAAAGAACTTAATGCAGAATTTAAGAACTGTACGTTCTCTTCCTGCGAATCTTCTAAAAGTGGTGGAGCCATTTGGATTAATACTACAAATCATAACTTGGTTTTTGACAGGTGTACAATAACTGGTAATACCACATCAGTGAATGGCGGTTTCCTCTATAATCAGAATTCAGGAACTGTTACTATAAAGAATACAACCATCTCAAACAATACTGCAAATTCTGAAAGTGGGCTAGGCGGAGCTATATATGGTCAAACCAGCGGTACAATTAACATAGAGAATTGTGTAGTAAACGGCAATAGTGCTTCCAAAGGTGGTGCCATTTGCAATACAGTGAACCTCAATGTTATTGGTAGCTCATTTTCGGCGAACAATGCCAATGATGGTTCCGCAATTTTGAATGCTGCAGGTACGAGCACAAATCAAGTTAAGGCGGTTATATTTAATTCATCATTCATTTCTAATGTGGCAGCAGCAGGTAAAGCTAGTAGTGGAACACCTGGTGGCGGTTGCATCAGTGGTGATAGCAATGACACCATCCTTATTGCTAATAGTACTTTCAAAGACAACACTTGTTTAGCAGGAGGTGTTTTAGTAATGAACAATTCTACAAATAATAACCTTTATATTGTAAGTTCAACAGTTTCAGGTTCTCAGCCCGCAATTACAAGGACGCACGGAATTATCAGAGTATTCAATTCGTTGATGCCGGGTACAGGAGAAGGAACCACAACTAATATCGGTATCGACTATTCAATCTATAAGAGCGCAACCATTGATGTGTATGGTGCGAGTACAGCTGCTAGTAACGGTCATTGGGCGAAGCATACTGTTGATGGCTTCACTGATATCACTTTTGGCCTTGGGACTTTCGATAAGGGCGTTTTTCCCCTTGATGCTAATTACGAGACGGCGTATTCTCAAGGCATGTCCGTGGAAAATTTGCAGGCCTTGACCTTCAACAACATCACCCTCACCGACGAGCAGAAGGCTCTCCTTGCACAGGACCAGAAGGGCAATGACCGCACGGAAGGCATTGGCACAATCATGGGTGCTTATGTGAAGACCACAGCGCCTACTGAATAATCAGCTTTAACTAATATCTTTGAAAAGATGGGTGCAACGTAAAGTTCACCCATCTTTTTTGTATGTACGGCACAATTACTTTTAGAATAATTTTGTTATTGAATAAAAAATTCTTAATTTTGCACATGAGAGTAATTGCAATATCAACCCTTAGAGAGTACTGGACAAAGCACGCGGAAACGCGTCAGCCGCTTAGCGAATGGTATGTGAAGACCTGTGAAGCGCATTGGAAGTCACTGAAAGACATGCGGAAAGACTTTAATTCCGTGGATTATGTGGGCAATCAACGCTATGTCTTCAACATAAAGGGAAATAACTACAGGCTGGTTGTCGCAGTTAAGTTTACGCCGGAATTGGTGTATATCCGTTTTGTCGGAACACATGATGAGTATAGCAAAATTGACGTCTCAACGATATAGTTTATGGCACAGATTAAAACAGAGCAACAATATAAAGCGATAATGGCCCGAATCGACGAGCTGTTCTTCTCTACGGACGAATCAACTCCTGCGGATGATCCTCGTCTGTTGGAATTGGATATGCTATCTTCTCTGGTCGAAGAATATGAGAAGGAACATTTCCCAATTGAGACACCTACTTTGCCACAGACGATCTCATATCGGCTCTCCGAAATGAATATTACACAGAAGGAAATGGCCACAATTCTTGGAATGACTGCACCGAGGCTGAGCGCAATCATAAGCGGGAAAGCCAATCCCACTTTCGAACAGGCAAGAGTTATGGCACATCGTCTTAACATCTCCCCGGCAATAATCTTGGCATAGCCCATAAAATCTTATAAATAGACTTATATTTTAGCCGAGGTTTTCAAGTGGATAATCCGCGTTACACGTAGCTGTAGCGCGGATTATTACTTATAATTTTACTTCCACATACTTATAAACGCGCACGCGCGTATGGGAATTGGCATTTTTTATTTCGAAATTTGCATTAGACAAAACACCAAAGCTATATAACACATGTTTGCCATGCTAAAAAGATTGTTTTTACCACTGGTTCTGGCGTTGTCGTTAGGCACGGCATCGGCCCTCGCCCAAAGCGGAACAATCCCGGTGACGGGAACCGTGCGGGACCAGAGCGGAGCGGCCCTGCCCGGCGCTACTGTATCAGTGGAAGGGACGGCAAACGGTACAGTTACCGACGCCGCCGGCAAATTCTCTCTCAAAGTTCCCGGTGAAAGTTCAATCCTTGTAGCCGAATCACTGGGTTACACTGCAGTCAAAATGAAGGTGGGCACACGCCGCAGTTTTGACTTCGTTCTGGAGGAAGACGCCGAATACCTGGACGAGGTGGTGGTAATCGGCTTCGGCGAAGCCAAGAAAGCCGACCTCACCGGCTCCGTGGCCGTAGTCAAGATGCAGGACGTGGAAAACAATGCCACCATCTCCGTGGACCAGGCCCTGCAGGGACGTATTGCCGGTGCCGACATCATGAGCGTATCGGGCGACCCTACCGAAGGCACGTCAATCCGTATCCGCGGCTCCCGTTCCATCACGGCCGGCAATGAACCGCTCATTGTAGTGGACGGAGTAATGAACGCCGTCCAGGACCTGAGCGACCTCAACGCCTCCGACATCGAGTCCATATCGGTGCTGAAAGACGCCTCGTCCACGGCCATTTACGGTTCCCAGGGTGCGAACGGTGTTATTATCGTCACCACAAAGCAAGGCTCTCCCACCGCTTCAAAGCCTACGGTCACTCTTACAGCCAAGCTTGGTTTCTCCCATTTGGCGCGCAGCCTTGACTACATGAACGCCGCGGAGTTCGCCACCTACAACAACGACCGCATAGACTTCAGCAAGAGCGCCCACGGGAATGTGTATCCCGTAACGCCCAGCTATACGCAGAAGTATGCCGACCCCGAGGCCCTTGGCGAAGGCACCGACTGGCTCAAGTCCATAACCCGAACGGCTCCCTTCCAGGAATATGCACTGTCGGTGAGTGGCAACAACAAGAGCACCAATTACTTCGCTTCAATCTCTTATGCCGACGATGAAGGCATCATCCTGGATTCAGGAGCAAGCAGGGTGATAGGCCGCCTGAACCTTGGACATCGCTTCAACAAGTGGCTGAAGGTGGATTATAACGCAAACGTGCTTTACAGGCACAACAACAATAACAAGACCGCCATCGGCGGAACGGCCGTGTGGTCCGGCGCTGTGTACATCTCTCCTGTGCTGGGCATAGACAGCGAGGTGAACGACCTCTACAATTACGGCCAGGGAAGCCCCTTCAACAACCCCTACATTTCTATACAGCAGACGGTTAATCAGCGAAAGAACTTCTCCAATACCCAAACCCTCGCGTTCACGCTGACGCCGATCAAAGGCCTTACCATCCAGAGCCGCAATACATATTACAAGTACGACACGCACACATACAAGTACCAGCCCGGCACTCTTCCCGTGCGCAAGCTTTCCGGCACCGGCGGTCAGGTTGACAGGGCCGACACCGACCTGGTTCAGCTTAACACCGACAACACAGTCACCTACAAGACCGACATTGCCCGCGTGCATCACCTCGATGTCATGGGCGGCATGTCGATGTACTATAAGAATACCAATCAGCAGAACATCGTGGGCAAGGGCATGCTTGTGGACGAGCTCATGTGGAACGACCTCAGCGCGATAGGGGACAAGGACAACTACACGCTTACTTCCGGCAACCAGGAGGTGAAGAAAATCTCCTTCCTTGCACGTGCGAACTATAATTACAAGCAGCGTTATTACATCACCTTCACCGGCCGTGCCGATGCGTCTTCCAACTTTGCCGCCAACAACAAGTGGGGTTTCTTCCCCTCGATGGCGCTCAAATGGAACCTGGCCAATGAACCTTGGGTTAAGCGCACACGCATATTCCAGGATCTGTCCCTCCGCTTCAGCGCAGGCCGTACGGGTAACGATGCCATCGCCCCGTATAAATCTCTCCAACAGCTGAGTTCTTCCACGGCCGGCTACCTTCTTGGCGACGGTCAGTCCACCTACTACTATCCTTCCCGCCTGGACAGTCCCAACCTTACCTGGGAAAAGACGGACCTGTATAACCTTGCACTTGACGTGGCCGTATTGAAAAGCCGCATCAAGTTTACCGCCGAAGGCTATATTGCAAATACCAGTGACCTTCTTCTGAGCGTCCAGAAAGCCCAGCAGACCGGTTACAGTAACTTCACACAGAACCTTGGCCGCACCAGCAACAAAGGTGTGGAAATCAGCATCGAGACCAGGAATATCGTCAAGAAAAACTTCTCCTGGACCACATCCTTCAGCATTTCCCACAACCGCCAGATGGTGGAAGACATCGGCGGAGAGAGCGAAGTGGTGGCCATGAAAGACCAGAAAGGCTATATGATTTACGGCTACCGCGCAGGATATCCCTTGAACTCGCTCTGGGGCTTCCAGTACGGCGGCGTATGGCACAATCAGGAAGAGATTGCCGACAACGACATCACTCACCAGTATGTTGACTACTACGCAAAGCCCTACAAGTGCGGCCGTCCCAAATATGTGGACCAGAATCACGACGGCATTCTGGACAGCCAGGATTTGACTTACCTCGGAAATGCCGACCCCATCATTTACGGCGGCCTGCAGAACAACTTCCACATCTACGGCTTCGACCTGGGCATCTTCCTGGCATATTCCCTCGGCGGGAGCATTTACAACTATTCCGAGTTCTTCATGGCCGGAACATATTGCTCCAACCAATACCGTTACATGCTTGACGGCTGGCATCCCTACCGCAATCCGGACTCCAATTTCCCGGCGGCCGGTGCAAGCGGTTCCAGCATGCTTCCCAGCGATTTCATGGTGCATGATGCCTCGTATCTGCGTCTGAAAACCGTGAAACTCTCCTACAAGTTCGACCTTGACAAGAAGGTTAAGTGGATGCGCAGCATCTCCGTTGGCGTCAGCGCCGAGAACCTCTTTGTCTGGACAAACTACAACGGCTTCGACCCCGACGTCTCGTCCAAGGTGGAAGACCAGGAATCTACTATCAGAAGGGCCGATATCGGCGCGTACCCGCGTCCTCGCAAGATTATCGGCATGGTTCAAATCAAATTCTAAGGGCGTATGAAAAAGACTGTATTTTTATTTGCGGCAATCCTTGCCCTTAGCCTTGGCGGTTGCTCCAAGTTCCTTCAGGAAAAACCCTCTTCATTCGTGGATAGGGGTACTTATTACAAGAGCGAAGCGCAGTGCCGCGCTGCCGTCAATTCCTGCTACGTGGGCCTCAGAAGCATTTATGTCAGTGCCCTTTTCACACATCTGGAAGGCACTACGGATTTATGCTACGTACCTTCGGTATCCGACGTGAATGCCATCCTGGACATAAATCCGTCCCAGTGCAACATATCCAAGACCTGCTGGAGCACGGCATACAAGGCCATCATGTATTGCAACGCCGCCATCGACGGTATCCAGAAATCCACCAGCATTGACGAAGGCGTGCAGAAAGACCTTCTGGCCGAAGCCAAGACCATGCGTGCATATTGGTACTACATGCTCACAAGCCTCTTCGGCGACGTGCCCTTCTACACCGACGACGTAGTTGACCAGCCCACCATGGACCGTATCGCGGCCCTTGGCAGGATGGATGCCGTGGCCACCCGCACGGCCCTTATCCGTGAGCTTCAGGAGTGCTACAGCTACAACGGCGACGTTTATACCGGCGCGCTGAAGCAGGTCAGGGCCAACGACAGCGACGAAAAAGGCCGCGCCGGCTGGGCCATGGGCATGATGCTCATCGGCAAGATGGCCATGTGGAACGCTTATGCCGATGCCGCCTCCGGCACCGACTGGTTCCAGGTGGCGATAGATGCCCTGCAGCGTCTGGTTCCCGTTTACGGCGAACTCTCCAAATATCCTCTGAGCGATTTGTACTTCAGCGTAAAGGACGCTCCGGAGCGCATTTTCGAGATTCGGCATGCCTACAATGAAGGGACGCTTTCCTATGCCGGAAACCTCGCCCAAAACTGCATGCCTTCCTACAATACCACCACCCAGCTCTTCGACGGAGTGAGCATCCCCTGGCTGGGCACGGAGGCGAAAGTGGGAACCTGCAACCGCCCCAGCGCGTATTTTTACGGCGCCCTTCAGCCCGACAACGGCCAGGACCTTCGCGTTGACGTCAACCAGGGCCGTCGTTTTGAGGGCACGGCCTTCTCCAACGGCCTTGCGAAACCCTGGATGGGTCCCAAATTCTGGTGCCCTTACATGAAGACCACCTACGACTCCAACAATTATCCCGTGTTCCGTTATGCCGATGCCCTCCTCCTTCTTGCCGAGGCCTACTGCGCCAAGCAGGACAAGGAGAACACCGAGAAATACCTGAACATGGTCCGCTCCCGTGCCGGCCTGCCGGATTATGAAGTGGGAAACTGGGCCAAGGCTGAACAGGAAGTGCGTGACGAACGTGCACGCGAACTCTTCGGCGAGTTCCAGCGCAAGTTTGACCTGGTACGCTGGAACATCTGGTACGACGCCGTACGCGAGTACTGGCAGGTGGAAATGGATGCCCGTGAGATTCCCACTCACTTGCAGCGCTGCCACCGCTATCTCCCTATTCCCATCGAACAGGTGGTGAACTCCGGCTATGCCCTTGACAATAAAGAATACAATGCCTACGGACTGTAATATGAAACGGATTCAATTACTTTTGACGCTTCTCTCGCTTGTGGCGGCCGCCGGCTGCTCACAGCGCTATGAACTCAATCTTCCACTGGCACTGAACCGTACCGAGATGCGTTTCGACGCATCGGGTAATTCCTACTATGTGCTGGTGTACTGCCAGGGCGCCTGGACTGCTGAACTGGAAGAGGACGCCCCTTGGGTGTCCCTGTCCCGCACAGAAGGCGTAGGAAACAGTCAGATAATGGTTTCCACCGACCTTAACCGCGGCGTGTCCCGCGGCGTGAACCTTCTTGTAAGCAGCGCCGCAGGCACTAAAGAAATGTATATTTCCCAGAAAAGCGGGAACAGTGAAATCGGCAATTACAAGCTTGTGAAGGAAGGAGTGGAGATGCTCCGCGGCGCCTCTACCGGACGCATTGCCGCCGGTACCGACCTGGACGAGAAAACCCTTGCCGGCTTACAGACTTCAGTCGTTTACGACGACGAGAACACCACGCCCTGGATTCACGACATTCAGGCGAGTTCTTCCCGCGTAACTTTCCGGGTGGACGAAAACACTTCCGGGGCCGTGCGTAACGCCACGGTCAAGCTAACTTTCCCGCTTGCCCGCTGGGATACGCCTGTCGAGGCATCATTCAAGGTAAGCCAGTCCGTGGCCGAACCTGCCGAGCTGTCGGCCTCACTCTCATCGCTCGACGACGGCACGCAGCCTGTGTGGACGGAAGGAGACCGCCTGCTTCTTCTGGACACCGACGGCAGCACCACCTTCCCGGCCGAGGTTTATCTTGCCGACGGAGCCGACGCCACCCTGCTTTTCAATGCTGAATCGATTCAGAGCGGAGTGCTCGGCGGAGTTTATCCCGAGGATTATGTCAGCCGCTGGAGCGGAGGCAAAGTCTATGTGAACCTGCCCGATACAAGGCCTTGCGTATCAAGTCTTGACCAGGCCGGGAACCTTGCCCTTCTTGCAGGAAAGAAAGTCGGCGACGGAGTGCAGCTTCACGGTGCCTGCGCCCTGCTGCGCCTGAATCTGCAAGGTGAGGGAACCCTGCAGAAACTGAGCCTTCTCGCCGCTTCGCCTCTTGCCGGTGACGGTACGCTGGACATGGCTCTGGACAAGCCCGCCTATGTCCCGACGGCCGCCGGCAATCCTCAAATCACAATAGACATTCCTGCCGAAGGCGTAGCGCTGCCCACGCAGCTCTATGTCGCCGTCCCTGAAGGCGAGCTCGGCAGCATCCTCGTGAGTGCCGTTACCAGCAGCTGGAGCGGCTGCGTGAGCGGTATGGCCCAAGCTGCGGGAACTGCAGGCGGGGTTGTGGCTCTTCAGGAACTCAGCTTCAGCCTTCCTTCTGCCGCCACCGACCTTACCCAGGGCAGCAAATGGTCCAACTGTTTTGTGGTCGATGGCAACACCGAGGCCACCTACAGCGTAGAAATCCGCAGGCCTGACGGCTCGGCTCCCGCAAGCGACATCAGCCTTTGCTCCATCCTTTGGCAGACCGCTCCGGGAGTGGTGGATTATCTGGCCATAGATGCGGCATCGGCCAAACTGTATTTCAGAAAGAGTGCGGACAATCCCGGAAGCGCCCACGTGGCCGTCGGCAACGGCGACGGGCTCATCCGCTGGAGCTACCATATCTGGGCGCCGGCTACCGCCGTTGAGGAACGCACCATAGGCAAGTGGACCTTCATGGACCGCAACGTGGGTGCAGTCATTGCCGACGCAAACGACTTCTCCAACGCCTCCGTCGGCATGCATTACCAATGGGGCCGCAAAGACCCGTTCCCTCCGGCTAAAGCGATGGCAGCCAGCGGCAACGGCATGCGTTCCAAAGTTTACCCCGACAACATTGTCTTCGTGACGGCCCAGGACGGCGTAAGCCAGGAAATTGCCGATTCCACCCCCAACACTTACTACTGGGGCAGCGGCGCAAGCGGCAAGCAGGACTGGAGGGACGTGCAGGACGATGAGCTGTGGGCATCGGCCGCATCCAATGCAAATCCCTGTCCTTATGGCTGGATGGTGCCTTCAAATGATGCTCTGGGCGTTATTCCGGAACGCCTGAAGGCTGCCGAATATATTTCCAAGGTCGGCATCACCATTCAGGACGACAATGGAAAAGACATGCTTTTCCCCACCGGTGGCGCCTATCGAAGGAGTACTTCTACCGCCAGCGAACTGGCCAATATGAGCGACGGCTGGATTTGGTCCTCCACCGCTTATGATATGACTCCCTACCGCGGCTCTTACCGGCTGTGGTACCAGAGCAATACCAATAACCGCCGAATCGACACCAATTTCCCTCAGCGTCGCTGGGGCGGTAATGTAAGATGCGTAAAAGTTCAGTAGCCATGCGAATGATACGTAAAATAGCAGTACTCGGAGCAGCGACGCTAATGGCGCTCTCCTGTGCAAAAGACATAAACCAGCGCACCATCCACGAGGGGAGCGGCCTCGGCTTTCCCCAGAAGGTCTATGACCTGGATGCTCAGGCGGGCCAGCTGGCCATCCCGGTAATCGCTACCAAGGAGTTCACGGTCAGCTCCGACGCCTCCTGGATTACGGTGCCCCAGACAGCCCCCGCCGGCCGTGAGGGCTTCCTTGCCCGCTATTCGGCCAACACTTCTCTGCCGCGTGCGGCGCAGGTGATAGTGGCTATCGACGAGCACCGGGATACGGTGACACTGCGTCAGCATGGTGCCATCGCCCCTGAGTTGTCGGCAAAATCCAATGTAATCGCGGTCAAAGGTTCGGCCTCCGGCAAGTGCGAAGTGCCCCTGCAGACCAACCTGCAGGCCGGGGACCTTGCCCTGACTTGGGACAGCGAAGGCAGCGAAAGCTGGATTGACGGCGTCAAAGTCGAAGGGGGAAAACTCATTTTCAACTACAAGGCCAATCCGCTTTCCCATACGCGCCACGGCAGCATAAACGTCAGCTATACAGACGCTTTCGGCAATCTGCTCCTCATTCCTTTCCAGGTGAACCAGCTATCGAATGCCGATTCGGCCGGCGAAAGCCTTTCCTTGCAGGAATTCTGTGCGCTGGCAACTGAAGAAGGCACTGAAATCGAGAACGACGTGGTCATCGAAGGCATTGTGGTCAGCGACAAGGAGAACGGCAACTGCGGCGACAATACCCAGCTCTCGGTCACTTCCATCGACTATAGCGTTTGCAAGCGGACCATCTACCTTGAAGCTTTGGACGGCTCCATGGGCATCTGCCTTCTTACAAAGACTGCCGAGGACAATGTCTTCGCCCAAGGGGACCGCGTGAAATGGTCCATCCGGGGTGCTGTCCTCCAAAAATCCCGGGTCATTGACCCTGAAACCGATCCTGTGTACTATACGCTCAGCGGCGTGAAGGGCAACATGGCCATAGAATCGGAGTCTCTGGGCAGGGAAGGCATCCCCGTGAAGGAGAAATACATAGGCGCAATCACCGACGAGGATATCTTTACTTACGTTACTCTGAAAGACTGCGAACTGCCGATAAGGAAAGGCCCCCTTACTCCTGTGAGCGAGACATTTACAAACGGCACCGGAGTGGACAAGGTGGCCAAGTTCGGCATCCTTCTTCACGATATCTGCGGCGGCAGCATGTACCTTTACACCAACACCACCTGCCCTTACCGTCGCGACGGTTCTGTCCTGCCTCAGGGCAGCGGTAAGCTCAGCGGCGTGGTAGTGCACGAACTCTATCCCCGTTTCAGCTATCAGGACAATTCCAGCCTTGACGCCGACACCTGGGGCAATATCGGCCGATATCAGCTCCGTCATACCACAAAGGACGACTTCCGGCTCGCCCAGACCATGGAAGAAGGCTCTTTCTCGGCCATCCTTTGCGAGTGGACTTCAATAGCGGAAAAGAATCAGCTCCGCTATTACGCAACTGCCGGAGACCAGAATGCCTACTTCGATTACAGCTTCGTGTACCCCGACAGCTACACTGACGGACGCGCCGGTACGCTTCCCATCAACAAAATGGCGGATTACTCCTATCTCGGCCCTCTTGACAGCGAGCACCCCGACGGGAAAATCGCTTCCGACGAAGGTCAGGCCTGGAGTACCAACCTCACTGTCCGTGACGGCTCTCCCATGTACACCAGCTTCGTGTTCTCGACGGCCGGCATCAGCAGCACCCGCATGAGCATGCAGATAAGCTCCATGAACTATTTCTATTCCTCCACTCAGAAAATCGGCGGTGTTCCCATGTATCTGGAAGGCCCCCGCTACTGGTGGGTGGAATACTCGCTGGACGGGAAGGAGTGGACGCCCGTGGCGAAATACTCGCTTCCGGAGTTCTGCCAGACTACGCCCATCACGCAGCTTTGGCAGACGGCCGGATACAAGCCGGTCAACGTTCCTCTACCGGCCTCCAAGCTGCTCGGCAAGGAGAAGGTATGGATAAGGATAATTCCTGACGCAGAGATGCAGACGGGCAGCCAGACTGCTTATCTTGAACCTGCCATAGTGTATCCCAACTCCGGTTCTTTCCCCACGGCGTGGAACTACATCGGCATCCGATACAATACCGTTGATCCGCCTGCGACCGAATTCGACGGAGGCAGCGACATAGACGGAATGGAACCCATTGACTATAACTGGTAATGCGTATGAAAAAGTATATGATACTGTTTGCAGTCGTATTACTGGCTGCATGTAACGGCAAAGAAATAATGCCTGATACAAGGGAAGTTGAGCAAGCTCAGCAGCAATCCCTTACATTTACTGCCGATGCGCTGGTCACAAAGACGGCCCTCGGTGCCGATTGGAGCGTGAGCTGGAGCGAAGGCGACCGTGTCAAAATCCTGTGGAACGGCGGCGAAACCAGCTGCGAAGCCCGGCTTGAAGGCGGCAAGGCTTATTTCACCGCGGTTGTGGACGAGGTGAAAGAATACTATGCCGTATATCCTGCCGACATTGCTGCGCACGTAAGCGCCGACGGAAAACTTACGATGGAATTGCCATCGGCACAAAGCGGACGCTTCGAGGACTGTGCCGTCATTGCGGCCCATACTACGCGTGAAACCTTGAATTTCGGCCGTTTCAAGAGCGCCGTGGGCATGATTCGCTTCAATATTGCCGACCCCGCCGTCACCCGTGTGCGCTTTGCCGCTCCGGACAGCGCCCCTGTTGTGGGCAGCGTAGTGGCCGACAATAGCCTTGCTTTTGAAACGCTGCCCGAAGGCACTTCCGTGGACATCCCCGTCGAAGGCCCCGGGACTTATTTCTTGTCGCTTCTTCCGGGCATCGGGCTTTCCGGTCTGAGCTTCCAGCTTGGCAACGGGGAGAAGTGGATCGGAACGGCTTCTTCGGAGACCCCCGCCGCAGTCAATGCCGGCCAGATTCTTCTGGTGAAGGCCTCTCTGGAGGACAATCTGGTGATAGAAGGGGACATCTACATTACTGAACCGGAAGCCCTTCGCGCCATGCTCTCCAATCCGGCATCGGCCTCCAAACTGGACGGTCACATTGTGCATGTGAAAGCCGGCACTTATGATTTGGCCGACGGTAACAAGGGACTTTCCCTTGACTTCGAACAGGCCGTGACGGTTACAATCGTGGCCGAAGAAGGCACGGTTTTCACGAACAGTCTTGGCGGTGATGAAGGCTGCATCCTTACGGTGAGTTCAGAGAATGTGAACCTTGACATCGAGGGCGTAACCTTCTCCGGCGGCTCCCACAACGGCCCCGGCGGAGCGCTCAACCTCACAAAGGGCAAGCACGTCTTCCGCAACTGTACCTTCGACAAAAATGTGTCCACCTCTACATCGGCCGACAAAACCGGCGGCGCGGTCAATCTGGGCGGTTCGGCGGAAGCCGACTTCGAAGGCTGCATCTTCAAGGACAACCGGGCATCGGTTACCGGCGGCGGAGCGCTTGCCGTTTATACGACAGGCCTCGTGCGCGTCCTGGACTGCATCTTTACAGGCAATACCACCTATACTGGAAGTGCCTATGTGGGCAACGGCGGCGCCATCCTTCAGAAGAAAGCCGGGAATATCCTCTATATAGCCAACAGCCGCTTCAGCGGGAACGGAACCAATGTCAACGGCCCGGATATCTTTACCTCCGCCGGTGCTGCTCTGCTGCTGTTCAACAACACCCTGGCCCATCCGTTGTATCCGGAGGGAAACAGCCTGAACCGCGGCCTGGTTCGGGTAAATGCTCCTGCATTGGTGGTTAACTGCACCTTTGTCATGGAGGTGGACGGCAACGCGACCGGCGCAGGCTGCAACAACGGTGTACTGGCCTTCTCCCAAAACAACAACAATGTCATCATGGGCAACCTGATGCTCAGCAATGCCGGTTATTCCATGGGCGCCGGAGCCAATTACACAGGAACCACCACCAAGAAAGCCACCACCGCCGGATTCAATGTCTATAGCGAGGCTCCCAAGATTGCGCTCACAGACGAAGGAAACGGTACCGACATGACCGGCATCCGCACGGCGGATGTGGTCTCTTCAAATGAACTTTCCGCGGACGGCCTTCTGCACTGGGACGGCCCTGCAGCCAAGCTTAGCGGCTATACGCCGGCTTCTCCGGCTCAGGTTGAGGCCGTAATCAAAGCATATCCCGTGGACGGTGAAGAGTTTTATAAGTGGCTGACCGACAAGGGCGTATTTGGCAAGGACGCAGCCGGGCACGAGCGTGGAAACAGCTGGTGGCCGGGTGCTTATCAAGAATAAGAATGAGAAAGATTCTGACATATCTGGGGCTGATACTGCCGCTGCTGATGTCGGCGCAGCCAATGCCTAGCTTCAAGGCGGGGACCTACAACGTCTTCACCTCCGACTCCCGCCTCAAAAGCGTCAGCGGAAATGAAAATGTGAGTCCCCAGCGCCTTTGGTGCAACAGTTATACTGCCGTGGGCGACATGATCGTGCACATGGACTGCGACATCCTGGGCCTGCAGGAAATCTGCGACAGCATCTGGAACGGGCCGCAGAACATCCGTGCCGACGTGGCCGCCAAGGGCCTTCAGTATGAATGGATTCTGTATCCCAACACCACGCACGGGCACATTTCCTATGACGATGCCATCGGCTATAAACCTGAGGTGTTCGAATGTCTGAAAAGCGGCATCTTCTGGATGGGGGGAGTGTTTGACGAGCCCAAAATGGCCGACAATGCCCCCAAAGGCTCCATGCGCCCCACGGTGTGGGCGCACATGAAGCACAAGGCCTCCGGAAAGGAATTCTACTTCCTGAGCACGCACCTTCTGGTATCGCAGAAGCAGGCCGACGGCACGTACAGCCACGACGGAAACAAGTACAACGCACAGCAGCTCCGGAAATGGTTCGCCGAAAACCTGCCTGACGAGATGCCAGCCATCCTGGTGGGCGACATGAACGTGGACGACAAGGCCAAGCACTGGGCTTCGCTGGCGCAGGTGCCTTTCATGGACGCCAAGCTGTATTTTCTCCATGCCAATCGCCTGAGTGCCGACGCCAAGGCCTGGGGTACGCAGGATAACAAAGACGAGAGCGGATACAGCAAATGGTGGCCTGACCATATCATGTTCAACGGCTTCCGTCCGCTGGACTATGTGATTTACCGCGACAAGTTCCCTACGGCGGACGGCTCGCTCCACTATCCTTCCGACCATCTGCCCGTCTCGTGCATGATGGAGTTCCGGGATTATTCTCCAAGCGGGCTGGACGCTCCTGCAAAAGGGAAGAAAGCCCTCCGGGCAATGTCCTTCAATATCCGTTACCGGAACAACAATGTTGACTACGAAAATGGCTGGGATCAGCGCAAGAGAGCCATTCCGGCTATGCTGGAAGACGTTAAGCCGGATGTTTTCGGCACTCAGGAACTCACACACGACCAGATAGCCTATCTGGATGTACGCGCTCCTCAGTACAAGCATGTCGGCGTCTTCCGCGAGGGCGGTGACAGTGGCGAATGCCCGAGCATCTACTATAACGAGGCCAGCGTAAGCCTTCAGGATTGGGGCGCCTTCTGGCTCAGCGAAACCCCTTCCGTCCCTTCGATGGGATGGGATGCCCGCTATAAACGCACGGCAGTGTGGGCCAGGATGAAACTCAACGAAAACGGCAAAGAGTTTTTCTTTGTCACTACGCATCTGGACCACAGGGGACAGGAAGCCCGGGAAAAGGGCCTAAGCCTCATCCTTGATACGCTTAAGGTGCTGAATCCCAAGAATTTGCCCTGCATGCTGGTGGGCGACCTAAACGCCCTGTCCGACAATCCTGCGCTGGCGAGAATTTCCAAAGAAATGAAAAGCGCGCAGGAGACTGCCTCTTCCACCGACCCCCGTTATACCTTCAACGGCTTCGGCAAAAGCTGGACGGGCATCATCGACTACATCTGGTACAAAGGCCCGCGGAAATGCACTCAGTTCCAGGTGGTGACCAGAAAGTACATGCACATCCCCTTTATCTCCGACCATTATCCAATCTGGGCCGATTTTGAATTATGAGAAAGACCGTTATAAGCTTAATGGCCCTGCTTTGGGCCCTGAGTACCCTGGCGGCGCCCAAAACGCCTCTGAGGGTAGGGACATACGACGTTTCGAACTCCTTCAACCGTCGTGTTCAGGCGGAGAAAGGCAAGATGCCGCTGCAGCGCATGTGGTGCAACAGCGCCGTGGCGGTGGCCGATGCCATCATCGAAGCGGACTGTGACATAATCGGCATTCAGGATGTCTGTGATTCCATAGCAGGCCGGCGTGAAGGCGTCAAGCCTCTGATTGATATCATCAAAGAACGCGGAGGCGATTATGACTGGCTGGTTCTGAGCAACAAGAATCCCAATTTCCCGCTGGAGGGACAGATGGCAAACGGGAACGGAATCATCTGGAGG
>JAFUVU010000006.1 GCA_017477465.1 Bacteroidales bacterium | reverse complement strand
GACCTTGGTGTTTCGTAACATGGTAATAATGTGGTAGTTATATACCTTAAAGTTACGAAAAATCGAGGTCTTTTCCAAATATAATTACCTGAAAATCAATAAGTTAAGACAATATTTTTCAAATTTTGTCATGTACTAAATAAAAAGCTTTAAAATAACCAACGTGACACGCAACCCGCTGATACTCACCGAGTTGCTGAAATCAAGTGTGACTTTTTGCCACACTTGATTTCTGGAAAGTGTTGATTTTTAGTTAGTTGCGTGTCGAGGTCAGGTGGAGGGTGGCGGAGGGTAGGCCGACGGATTCGACGGTGAGGGTGGCGGGGCCGGGAGTGCCGACGGATTGCAGCAGTACTTGGGCAAGGCCATTGAAGGCGGAGAGGGTAAAGGTGCGGGAATCGGGGTCGGAGGGACGCTCGGGCGCTTGCCAGGCAGGATCGCCGTTGCCGACGCCAAGGATGCGGACCAGACCGTCCACGCTTAGCCGGAGCTCGGGGCAGGCGTCGAAGACAAACCGGCCCTTACTGTCCAGAAGGCGGACGGTGCAGACGGCAAGGTCGTCGCCATCGGCAAGAATGTGGTCTCTGTCGGCCTCCAGAGCAATTTTTGAGGCAGGGCCGGTGGTTTCAATCACCTTCTCAAGCACCTTGCTGCCATTTTTATAGCCGACAGCCTTAATCTTCCCGGGCCGATAAACAGCGTCCCAGCTGAGATATCCGTCGGCAGGCATCTTCTTGCGGCCCAGCTGCTTACCGTTGACCGAAAGGGAAACCTCGTCGCAGTTGGAGTAAGCCCAAACGCTTACAGTCTCCCCTTCCCGTCCCTGAAGGTTCCAATGCGGAAATACATGAAGCACAGGCTCTTCAGTCCACCAGGCCTTCAGGTACCAGGCCTCGTCCTTAGGGAAGCCGCAGTAGTCAAGAATGCCAAACTCGGAGCCCGTCGCGGGAAATTCCAAAGGATTGGGCTCGCCGCTGTAATCAAAGCCCGTCCAGTAAAACAGGCCGCCAAGCCAGGGACGCTCCTTGTAATATCGCCATCCCCTGCCGATTACATTGTAAGTGCTGTCGCGAGTGTCATTCCGGCGGTTCAGCGCCGCCATGCGGCCGGGCTCGTCAAAGTAGATGCCGCGGGTGCCGCAGCCGCTGGTCTCCTCCGTGCCGATGGCCTTCCGAGAAGGGTACTGCGCCCGCAAATCGTCTATCTTGTTCTGCTGCAGGTAGTTGTATCCGGCGACATCGGCCCCTATTATGATGTGCGGGCCCGAGCTGGTGGCTACAGTCATCTCACGCGAAGGGTCCAGACGGTGGCAGTACTCGCGCATGGATTCGACTATTTTGGTGCCTTTGTCGTTCCATTCAATCCCCCATTCTTCATTGCCGACGCCCCACAGAATCACCGAAGGGTGATTGCGGTCGCGCTCTATCATACGCCTCAGAAGGCGCACGTGCTCATCGTTTATGCCAGTGAGGCGATTCTCCTCCAGTACCAGGATGCCAAGGCTGTCGCATGCGTCCAGAAGCTCCGGAGTGGCCGGATTATGGCTGGTCCGTATCGCGTTTACCCCTAGCTTCTGCAGCTGCCGGAGCCTCCAAATCTGCAGGGCATCGGGAATGGCCGATCCCACCCCCGCATGGTCCTGATGCTGATTCACGCCCTTGATTTCCAGGCGCTTGCCGTTAAGGATAAAGCCCTTGTCGGCATCGAATACAATTTGCCTGATGCCTGTCACGGTCTCATAGCAATCCACCACTTCCCCGCCTTGCAGGACCTCCGTCCTAAGAGTATATAGGTAAGGCCTGGACGGGCTCCAAAGCTGCGGATTGCTCAGCGAAAGAGTGGCCGACGAGAATGAATCGGCCTTTGGATGGACACTGCCCGGACGGTAGGATTTGCCGGCGACGGCGTTTCCATCGGCATCCAGAAGGGTGTGCCTGATAGCGAAAGATGCATCCTGGAGGCCGTAGTTGCGGACAGTTGTCTCTATGATGACGGCGGCGCTGTCGAAGGAAGTTGACAAACTGCTGCGAACAAAAGTGCCGAAGGGCGCAACTGCCACAGGCCCTGTCTTTTCCAACCATACGTGCCGATAAATCCCCGCCCCTTCGTAGAACCATCCTTCCTCGAGCGAAGCATCGGCCCGGACGGTGACCAGATTCCGACCGCCGTAATTCAGGTATTCGGAGATGTCGTACACCTGAGTGGCATAGCCGCTGGGCTCGGTGCCCAGCCAGAAGCCGTTAACCCAGACGGAGGCGTTGCGGAAGATGCCGTCGAAGCGAATGGCAAAGTGCCGCCCGTCGTCGGCCTTATCTACGGTGAATGTCTTGCGATACCAGCCGACGCTGGTGGCCGGATACTTCCAGCCGACGGTCTTGTAGCCGTGGCTGTGGCTGGCCTCTTTTTCAAAGGGGAGGTCCACCACCCAGTCGTGAGGCAGATTGACTCTCTTCCACTCTTTTCCCCACTTTGCACTGTCAAAATCGGGGCTGTAGGGGCCCTCATTATGTATCGAGGCAGCCTTTGTGAGGTAGTTGAAATACTCGGTTCCGCAGCCGAAATCCTGCATCGGATCGGCAGCATGGCCGAAGGCGAATTCCCAGCCATCGTCAAAATTGAGCCTCTCCCTGGGCTGCGCCGGAACGGACAAAGCCAAAGGCAGAAGCATCAGGAAGAGGATCAAACGTTTCATACAGGCCGATTATTCGTCTCTATACCCGCAAACAGGCTTAAGAACCTTCAAAATATCCTTGCCGAAGAGTTTCTGATCGAAGCAGTGAAGGATGGGATTCAGGCGATGGAGGTCCGTCCCTGCGCGTTGATAGGCCCCTGCTTTCAGGAGAGTGTAGGCCTTGCGGCGCACCTCGGTCCCGTAAAGGCCGCAGAGGGAGGGCAGGTTCAGCTGCAGCGACACCTGCATGTCCATAAGCCGTCTGTACTCCTTGTCGCCCATGTAAACATAACGCTCGGGATGCGCAAGAAGGGGCCGATAACCCTTTTCCTGTATCCTTTTCAGCAGCCCCCAAAGGTCCATGGGAGGACTGAAGTATGAAGTCTCCACAAGGAGATAGTTGTCCGGCAGGGTTAGCAGCTCTCCTTTTTCAAGCCTCTCTTCGAAGAGGTTGTCCATCATGTTTTCCGCCGCGAGATTCAGCTCCAGAGGGCCCTTGTAGGCGCTTTTAAGCTCC
This sequence comes from Bacteroidales bacterium, assembly GCA_017477465.1. Lineage (GTDB taxonomy): Bacteria > Bacteroidota > Bacteroidia > Bacteroidales > UBA932 > Cryptobacteroides. The sequence continues at coordinate 7,064 of JAFUVU010000006.1, read as the reverse complement.
TCAAAACGGGCCCGGAGAGATTCCGGCGTATTGGGAACGTCTTCCATGATGTGCGGGGTAAACCATACCCTGCTTATGCCCAAATCGGCATAATTTGCAAGGATCCTCAGGGAGTGGTCCATGCTTTGCACACCGTCATCGACGCCTGGCAGAATGTGACAGTGCCAGTCCGTCCAGCCCTTCAGGAATCCGCTTCCAAGGACTGATTGCTTAAAGGAAAACGGCCACATTACGCTTGCTCGGCTTCTTTATCGCTGCTGCCGTTGCCGTAGTAGTTGCCGTATTTGCCACCGTAGCTGTAGCCATACTTATAACCGTAACGGTATCCGTAGCGGCTGCCACCGTCCGTGCCGTTCAGCAGGATTGCCATGTTCTGATACTTGTGGTTCAGATAGAACTTGTTGATTTCCGGAAGCATGGCACGGTCCAGCACGCCTGCGCGGATCACGAATATGGTGATATCGGCAAAGCGGTTGATAATGTCGGCATCTGTTACGATTTCTACCGGCGGGCAGTCAAGGAAAATATAGTCATAAGACTTTCTGAGAGAGGAGATCAGCGTTTCCAGGCGGGGATCGGACAGGAGTTCGCTGGGGTTCGGAGGCAGAGTGCCGACAGGCAGGATATCCAGGCCTGAGCCTTCGATGTTATGGATGACGAGCGGGGCAAAGTCGTCCACTTTGCCGGCCAGATAATCCGAAACGCCCTTCTTGGGATTTCCGGCGAAGGCCGACAGGGACTTTTTGCGAAGGTCCAGGTCTATTGCTATGACCTTCTTTCCCTTGATGGCGAATGCCGTTGAAAGGTTGGAGGAGATGAAGGTTTTACCGGAACCGGGATTCATGGACGTGAACATGACTACGGTGCTTACCTCGGCCCTGCCTCGCATGAATTCCAGGTTGGTACGTACAACACGGAAGGCTTCGTTGATGACGTCGCGGCTGTGCGCCTTCACTACAATCTTGCGGTCTTCCGGATTGTCCCTGCGGGAGCGGCTGGGAATCAGGTGGTCCCAAAGGTGGGATTTGCGGGCGAAAGTGGCGGGCAGCTCTCCAACGAAGGGGGCCGACATCTTGTCCAAATCCTGCCTTCCGCGGACCGTAGTATTGGTTATGCTGAGGAAATAAATGAGAGCCAGAGGCATGCCAAGGCCCATGATTAGCGCTACCAGCAGAATCATCATCTTGCGGGGAGCTATGGGGCTGTTTCCGCCGCCCGGCATCGTTACGACGCGGGTATTGTAGGCCGTAAATGCTTGCGAGAGTTCGTTTTCTTCACGTTTTTGCAGCAGGAACAGATAAAGGGATTCCTTTACTTTTTGCTGACGCTCGTCGCTTAGCAGGTGACCGGCTTGCTGAGGGTTGCTCACCACGCGCTGGTCCAGCATGCTCTGAGTGCTCTGATAAGACTTGAGCTGCGTGTTCATCGCCACTATGTAATTGTCGATGGAAGATACAATCACCGACTGCATGGACTCAAGCTGACGGTCCAGGTCCTTTACCAGGTAGTTTTCTTCCGAACTGCTTTCTACCAGACGGTTGCGCTGCAATAGAGTTGTATTGTAATCATTGATGAGGCCGGTTATGCTGCTTTCGTTCAGGCCTGCATTGGCCGGAAGGAGTTTGCCCTTGGAGTCTCTGATATAGGAGAGCAGATAACGCGCGATGGAGATTTGGTTGTTTGCATCGGTAATCTGCTGGCTGGCCTGCACCGACAGCTGCATATCCATGTTTGCCGCCATCTGGACGCTCGGCATGCGGTTGCGGCTCTTGAAGTCCGAGATGCTGCTGTCCACATCGCCCAGTTCCGCTTCAATTATCTGCAGACGTTCGGCAATGAACTCATTGGTGCTGTTGGTAATCTGATTCTTGTCCTTGATCCAGTTCTCGTTATAGACGTTTATCATCATGTTCAAAACATCTACGGCGCGCTGGGTGTTGACATCGTTCAGTGAAATGTTTATTACCGTGGACTCTTTGTCATTCAATGCGACTCCAAGGCGGCTGAGATAGCTGCGGGTAGTGGCATAATAACCCGAACGGCTGACCAGGATATCTTCTTCCAGGCCTTTTTCTTCGTTGTAATTAGCCGTCTTTGTAAGAATAAGGCGGCCGATGGCGGTTTCCACCGTGTCCCCGGGTGTGACGACTACGTTACCCTTGAATGAATCCTTACCTTTCTTGAGTTTTTTCAAGACAAACTGCCCATCCTTGTCGGCATGGACTGTAAAGGAAGCGCCGTCGTTATTGCCTAAATCCAGGAATTCGACATTAATCGGCAGAGATGAACCATAGAGAGTGCGGTCGTATAGCCTGTGGCCAGTTTTGAACAGACCTCCGACCATTTTGTAATTGGTTTCAAGATGAAGGCGCTTTACAACTTCCACCATGAGGTCCGGAGTGGAGAAGTTTACAATTTCGTTATATACGTTTACCCGGCTGTTGATGAAACCGAAGTCCGAGAATTGCTGGGAAACATCGGCAGTTATGCCTTTGCCTTTGACCTCTTCCTTTACCATGATGGAGGTCTGGCGCGTGAACACAGGCGGGGTTTTCAAAATATAGATGACGGCCACCAGCAGACACAGACCGACAGACCCTACGAACCACATCCAGCGCGAGAGGCACATGGACCACAGTTCTCTGAGCGAAAACAGCTGATCTTGCTGTTCCTGAGTATTGATATCTTCTGACATAAGCGTTTATTTCGACAGTAAAACGACAATTGTGGAAGTGACGGATGTCACGGCAGTTGCCAGCGAAATCCAGAAAGAAGGCGTGAATGCGCTGTTTGCGGAAACGGTTGATTCACGGCGGCGCTTGGGGTTGGGAGTCACGTAGATGATGTCTCCCTGCTCCAGATAGTATGCAGGAGAACCGAAGGTTGAAGCTGCATTTGTGAGGTCGATCTTGAAGAAACGTTCCTTGTCCGAGCCATAGTCGCGCACCAGGGTGAGGTTTTCCCTTTCGGCATTTATTGTGAGGTCGCCTGCAAGGGATATTGCATCGAAGACTGAGAATTCGTCCCTGTCGATGCGGTAGCGGCCGGGGCGGTTCACCTCACCGAGGACTGAGAAGCCAAGGTTCATGAACTCCACTGTTACCACAGGATCCTTGATTTGGTTGCTGCGGATGAGCTCGTCCTTGATATGGGCGGCGGCTTCGGCCCTGGTGAGACCCTGGACACGGATTTTGCCGATGACGGGGAAATCGATGTCGCCCTCGGAATCTACGGTGTAACCGGAAATATTCTGGGCCGATGCAGACGCCCCCATGTTGCCGCTGGCCCCGGACAGGGACTGGGCCTCCCCAAGACGGTGGGTGAAGTACGGCAGGTTGAACATGGCTGCAATCTGGGGCTCGCGGCTGTTGACGATGATTGAAATCTGATCCATCGGCTTGAGCCTGATAGGAGAGGACTTTATGGCCTGGATTACCTCATCGTCCCCTGCATCCTGCAGATAGACAATATTGGTTGGCGTGCTGCAGGCAAAAAGAATGGCAGCAGACGCAAACAAAACAGCAATTTTTCTCATATACATTATTATAAGCCCACAAATGTACGAATATTTTTTTGATTATCAGCAATTCGGGGCCGGAGCGATTTTTGCAACGGGGGAAAAGATTGCTTATATTTGAGCTCATGAAACGAATCTTTGCTCTCTTTCTATCGGCCCTTTTGGCAGGCGCAGTTACTGCCGCCGCCCAGCAGCCGGCCCGAATTCCCGACTACAGCGTAAACCTGATGGAGTTCGGTGCCGTCCCTGATGGCATCACATTAAACACCCAAGCTTTTGAGAAAGCTTTTAACGCCCTCGCCAAAAAGGGCGGCGGGCATTTGATTGTACCTGAAGGCATCTTCCTCACCGGCCCAATCAGCTTAAAAAACTGCACCGGCCTGGATGAAACCACCCCCGGCCTTATCACCCTGGAAAACGTCAACCTTATCCCCGCCGCGAACTAAGCCCCCTCGACACGCAACTCCCTATCCCTCAGCGTATTACAGAAATCAAGTGTGACTTTTTGCCACACTTGATTTCTGTAAAATGTTGTGTATCAGTTAGATGCGTGTCTTACTTCAGGAGGTCGTGGGAGGTGGTCATGGCTTTGGGATCCAGGGCTTCGTCCAGTTTTTCCTTAGTCATAAGGCCATGTTCCAGAACCAGGTCGTACACGCTGCCGCCAGTTGCAAGTGCCTCTTTGGCAACCTTGGTGGAAGATTTGTAGCCGATATACGGATTCAGGGCAGTTACAATGCCGATGGAGTTTTTGACCATCTCGTAGCAGTGCTCGGCGTTTACGGTGATGCCGTCGATGCACTTGGTGCGAAGGGTGTTCATGGCGTTGATGAGCCAGGTCTGGCTTTCCAGGATGCACTCTGCAATAACGGGTTCCATGACGTTGAGCTGGAGCTGGCCGGCCTCGGCCGCAAAAGTAACGGCGGTGTCATTGCCGATGACTTTGAAGCAAACCTGATTGGTAACCTCCGGGATGACGGGATTCACCTTGCCGGGCATGATGGAGGAACCGGGAGCCATGGCGGGCAGGTTGATTTCATGCAAGCCGCAGCGGGGACCGGAGGCCATGAGGCGAAGGTCGTTACAAATCTTGGAGAGCTTGACGGCCAGGCGTTTAAGCGCTGCCGAATAGCTCACGTATGCGCCGGTGTCGGGGGTTGCTTCCACAAGGTCGGGAGCTTTTTCGAAGTGGTCGCCCGTGAACTCGCTCATGCGGCGGGTGCAAAGTTCGGCAAAACCGGGAACAGCGTTAAGGCCGGTGCCGATGGCTGTGCCGCCCATGTTGATTTCCTTAAGGAGCACGGCGTTGCGCTCCAGATTTGCGAGTTCTTCCTCCAGGTTGTTGGCGAAAGCGTTGAACTCCTGGCCCGATGTCATGGGAACGGCATCCTGTAGCTGCGTGCGGCCCATCTTGAGGACATCCTTGAACTCCTCACCTTTGGCGCGGAAGGATGCAATAAGCTGGCGCAGAGCTTCTTCCACGTGCTTGTTCATGCGAACGAAAGTATAGCGGAAGGCCGACGGATAAGCGTCGTTGGTGGACTGGGCGCAGTTGACATGGTCGTTGGGCGAGCAGTACTGGTACTCACCTTTCTGGTGTCCCATAAGTTCCAGGGCGCGGTTGGCGATAACCTCGTTGGCATTCATGTTGACCGAGGTGCCGGCACCGCCCTGCATCATGTCCACAGGGAACTGATCCCAGAACTTGCCATCTACGATTTCCTTGCAGGCGGCGATGATAGCATCGGCAATTTTGCGGTCAAGGACGCCCAGCTCGGCATTTGCGCTGGCAGCAGCCATCTTCACGTACGCCATGGCAATGATGTACTCCGGATAGTCGCACATGCGGGTGTTGGAGATCTTGTAATTGTTAAGGGCACGTTGTGTTTGGACACCGTAGTAAGCATCGGCAGGAACTTGGAGTTCGCCGATCAGGTCGCTTTCGACCCTGAATTTGTTTTCTGACATAGTATAGTAATAGTGTTGTTGGTCTATTAATTACAGGCCGATGGTTTTGAAAAAGTCGTTGCCTTTGTCATCGACCAGGATGAAGGCCGGGAAGTCTTCCACGGTGATTTTCCAGATTGCCTCCATTCCCAGTTCCGGGTATTCTACGCATTCGATGCTGCGGATGCTGCTCTGTGAAAGCACTGCAGCTACGCCGCCGATGGTGCCCAGATAGAAGCCGCCATGCTTCTGGCAGGCATCGGTGACCACCTTGGAACGGTTGCCCTTTGCAATCATCACAAGGGATGCGCCATGATCCTGGAATTCATCCACATACGGGTCCATGCGGTTGGCCGTGGTGGGGCCCATCGAGCCGCAGGGATAACCCTGAGGGGTCTTGGCGGGGCCGGCGTAAAGGATGGGATGATTCTTGAAATAATCGGGCATTCCCTCGCCTGCATCCAGACGGGCCTTGAGCTTGGCGTGGGCAATGTCGCGCGCCACAATGATGGTGCCCTTAAGGTTTACGCGTGTGCCGACGGTGTATTTTGTCAGCTCGGCACGTACTGCATCGATGCCTTTGTCAAGGTCGATTTCAATGCCCTTGGGGCCTTCGCCTGGCCTGCGCAGCTCTTCGGGAATGAGCTCTGAAGGATTGGTATCCATCTTCTCGATCCAGACGCCGTCGGCATTGATTTTTGACTTGATGTTGCGGTCTGCGCTGCAGCTTACGCCCATGCCGATAGGGCAGCTTGCTCCGTGACGAGGAAGGCGGATTACGCGGATGTCGTGGGCCAGATATTTGCCGCCGAACTGCGCTCCAAGGCCGATTTTCTGAGCCTCCTTCAGGAGTTTTTCCTCGAGGTCGATGTCGCGGAAGGCGCGGCCGGTCTCGTCACCTGTGTTGGGAAGGCTGTCGTAGAACTTGATGCTGGCAAGCTTGACGGTAAGGAGGTTCTTCTCGGCCGATGTGCCGCCAATCACGAAAGCGATGTGGTAGGGCGGGCAGGCCGCAGTGCCCAGAGAGCGCATTTTCTCCACCAGGAAGGGAATGAGGGTGCCTTCGTTCTGGATGGTGGCCTTGGTCATTGGATAGAAGTAGGTCTTGTTGGCGCTGCCGCCGCCCTTTGCCACCATGATGAAGCGATATTCGTCGCCCTGGGTAGCCTCGATGTCGATCTGGGCAGGGAGGTTGCACTTTGTGTTGACCTCATTGTACATGTCCAGAGGTGCGTTCTGGCTGTAGCGCAGGTTCTCCTGGGTATAAGTGTTGAAAACGCCGCGGCTCAGGGCTTCTTCGTCCTCGAAGTCGGTCCATACGTGCTGGCCTTTCTCGCCGTGGATGATGGCGGTGCCGGTGTCCTGGCAGAAGGGGAGCACTCCCTTGACGGAAGTCTCCGCATTGCGCAGGAACTGCAGGGCCACGTATTTGTCATTGTCGGAGGCCTCCGGGTCTTTCAGGATGGCCGCCACCTGCTGGTTGTGGGCGCGGCGCAGCATGAACTGACAGTCGTGGAAAGACTGCCGGGCCACCAGGGTGAGGGCCTCCGGAGACACTTCCAGAATGGTTTTGTCTCCGAACTTGCCGGTTTTCACCAGT
>JAFUVU010000044.1 GCA_017477465.1 Bacteroidales bacterium | reverse complement strand
GAACTGGATTGACCTTTCTTGTGTGCCATAATCTTTCAGTCTTTTAAAGTTAAGCGATAGCGTCGATGTGGATTTTGGTGAGCTTCTGGCGATGGCCGTTGAGCGTCTGGAATCCTTTGCGACGGATTTTCTTGAATACGAGCACTTTCTTTGCTTTGGCGTCGTCGTCTAAGACAGTGGCCTTAACAACTGCTCCTTCTACATAGGGGGTGCCGACTTTAACTGCGCCCTCAGCGTCGATGAGGAGCACTTTGTCGAACTCTACGGATTCTCCGTTCTTGGCAGCGAGGCGATTTACGAAGATATCCATGCCAGCTTCTACTTTAAACTGCTGGCTTGCAATGTCAACGATTGCGTACATTGTACAAACTTGTTAAAAGTTTCGGCCGTAAGCGCCAGCCCTTTGTGGCTGGTCTTGACTGAGCTTAGCGGTCATCTCAAAAAATGGACTGCAAAGATAGGTATTTTTCCGTGAATACCAAATTTTTCCATTGATTTTTCGTATCTTTGCGCCGCTCTTATGGAAACGGAACGCATTATATTGGGAATCGACCCCGGCACCCAATTGCTGGGCTTCGGAATTATACGCGTGGAGGGGAAAAAACCTTCATACGTGGACATGGGAGTGCTGGACATTCGGAAAGAGCCGGACGCATACGCCAAACTGCAGTCCATCTACGAATGCATCAGTCAAGTGTGCAAGAATTATCGGCCCACGGAACTGGCTATCGAAAGTCCGTTCTACGGCAAGAATGCACAGGTGGTCCTCAAGCTTGGCCGCGCCCAGGGCGCAGCCATCCTGGCCGCCAAGGAATACGGAGTGCAGACTGTAACCGAATATGCGCCCCGCAAAGCCAAAGAAGCCATTGTCGGCAACGGCGCCGCCTCCAAGGAGCAAGTGCAGATGATGCTCGAAAAGACCTTGAACGTCAAGCTGGAAAGCCGGCACCTGGACGCTACGGACGCCCTTGCCATAGCTTTGTGCCATCACTATGAAACATCTTCACCCCTTACTGCCGCCAGGGGAAAAGGCGGCTGGGAACAATTTCTGAAGGAACATCCGGAAAGAATTTCCAAATAGTGTTTAAACCTTGGTGCCGCTGCGGTGTCAAAGGATTGTTTTGTAGAAGTATTATATGGTTAGAAGAATGTTGATGGCCCTTGCAGGCCTCTTTGCCGCTCTTACGCTGAGTGCGCAGAACCACAAAGTGTCGCTCCAACTGCAGGACGCTTCCACCGGCGAAGCCGCCGGCTTTGCAACCGTCTCACTTATCCCTGAAAAAGGCCAGACCAAGTACACCCTCTCCGACGGGGACGGCAAAGCTGTTCTGGAAAAGGTTAAAACGGGCAAATATACACTGAAAGCGGAACTGATGGGCTATAAAACCCATGAGCAGGCCCTTGAAATCAAGGCCGATGTCAACCTCGGCATCGTAAAACTGGAACAGGACCGCCAGGTGCTTGACGCCGCTTCGGTGACTGCAGTCGGCAATCCCATCATCATCAAAAAAGATACGGTAGAATACAATGCCTCGTCGTTCAAGATTTCAGACGATAACATGCTGGTGGACCTTCTGAAAAAACTTCCCGGCATTGAAGTTGCGGAAGACGGAACAATCACCTCAAACGGCGAAACCATCAGCAAAATAACCATTGACGGCAAGACCTTCTTCCTGGACGATCCTCAGCTTGCCTCCCAGAACATTCCCGCCAAGCTGGTCGAGAAAGTGAAAGTGGTCAAGAAAAAGAGCGAGCAGGCCGAGTTCACCGGCATTGACGACGGTGAAGACGAAACGGTCATAGACCTTTCTGTCCAGAAAGGGATGATGAACGGCATATTCGGAAGTGCCATGGCAGGCGGCGGTCACGACCTGCCCGCAACCGAAGGCTCACTGAACGACTGGCGCTGGCAGGGCGCATTCATGGGAGGCCGTTTTTCCGAAACGTCCCAGATAAGCATAATTGCCAATGCCAACAATACCAACAACCGCGGTTTCAACGACCTTTCCGGATCCATGATGACTTCCATGATGGGAAACAGCGGAGGGATGGGCCGTGGCAATGGCGGCTGGGGCAACTCCAACGGCATCACCACTTCGTGGATGGGCGGTGTCAACGGCAACTTCGACCTTCTTGGCGACAAGATGGACCTCGGAGGCAACTATCTGTACAACGGTTCGATAGTTGACGTTCAGGAAGATACCTACAAGGAAACCTACATGACCGACGGCTCCACCCTTGTTTCCGATAACAACGGAGTCAGCCACCGTTTCACCGACGGCCACCGTTTCGGAATGCGTCTGGAGCACAAATTCTCGGAAAACACATCCATCCTCTTCCAGCCGCAGTTCAACTTCGGACGTGGCAGCTATCTGCAGCAGAGCGTTTTTGACTCCTATACCTTCGCTGACGGACAGGACTATAAAAACATGGACCAGGACAGCTACGAAAGCCACGTAACCAACAGCGGTTTTACCAACAACATCGGCAACAACTCAAGTTGGCAGACCAGGGGATTCCTGCTGTTTCGCCAGCGTCTGGGCATTCCAGGCCGCACCATGTCGGTCAATGTGGACTGGAACCTCTCAAACAATACCCTGGACGGTTATACTCAGTCTCTTACAAACACCAGTTTCGATGAAGCAGGACAGCCGATAGACGGAACGGCATCCATCGTGAACCAGCGCTTTGACCAAAGCTCCAAGAGCCGCAGCATAGGTTCGCGCCTGGTATATACAGAACCCCTCGGCAATTATTTCTACCTTGAAGGAAGCTACAACATCCGCTATTCCCGAAGCGAGTCGGAAAAGCTCACCTACAACAGCGCTTTACTTGACTGGGGAGCAAATCCTTTCACCCTTGGAATGGGACAGCTTCCTTATCAGGCCGATGGGGAAACCCCGGATCCGGCATACAGCAACAATATCCTTAACTGGAGTCTGAACCAGAACATCGGCCTGGCGTTCATGTACCAGAAAGAAGGATTGCGGGCGCAGCTTGGAGCATCGGCCATTCCTACAAAGACTTACAACTCTACTTATAACCACAGCAAGGACGAGCCTGTTGTGTACGATCCCGGCACAATCTGGAACTTTGCCCCTAGGGCAATGCTGTTCTATGATTTCAACGACAATTCCAACATCCGCCTCTTCTACTTTGGACGCAGCTCTCAGCCTTCCACCAGTCAGCTGAACCCGGTGCTGGACAATTCAAACCCTCTGTCGCTGTCTTTGGGCAACCCTTATCTGAACCCTTATTTTAGCCACTCGCTGCGCTCCGACCTGGAATTCTCCAACAAGCAGACATTCTTCACCGCCCGCGTGCATCTTGAAGGCGGTATGGTCCAGAATCCCATCACCAACGCCACCTGGTACGACGAGAACGGCCGCACCTACCTCTTCCCCGTGAACGGTCACAATACCTACAGCGGCAATATCCGCATCATGGTCAATGCTCCAATCGCCAAGAGCGGTTTCTCCATCTCGAATATGACCAACCTGTCCTATTCCATGAGCGGCAGTTTCATCGGCGCAACGCATCTTCCCATGGAGCGCTTCCTTCGCACTGACGACAGCGGTGCAGTCAAGGAATTCCTATACAGTGAATTCCACAAATACTACTTTGAAGACAATCCCGACCAGTGGGCGACTGACTTTAAGGACAATACTACCCGCGCCTTGAATGTGACGGAGCGGTTAAGGGCTACTTACCGTTCAGACAACGTTGAAGTGATAATGAGCGGACGCACCCGTGTCTCCAAACCTTGGTACACCGTGCAGGCAGCCGTGGCTCCCACCTGGAACAATCAGGTAAGCGCTTCGTTCAAATGGACCATAGGCCAAAGCGGCGTGGAACTGTCCACGGACGCCAACTACAACTGGTACAACGGTTACACTACTCCTCAGGAACCTCAGCTGGTTTGGAACGCTTCCGTTTCTACGCCCCTGTTCCGCAGGCAGGCCACTCTCTCCCTTAAAGCCTACGACCTGCTGGATCAGGCCAGGAACCTCTCCGTCGCAACTACTGAAAACTATTATCAGGAAACGCGGAATAACACTTTGGGACGCTACATAATGCTCAATTTCACCTGGCGCTTCGGTAATTTCGGCAAGGCAGGGCAGCAAATGCGAGCCCGCATGGGCGGCGGTGGCCCCGGCGGCAGACGCCCCTTCTAAGCACCCACCGTCATGCCCGGCCCTGACCGGGCATCTTTTATTCCTGGGCACCCACTGTCATGCCCGGCTTTGACCGGGCATCTGTCATTCCGAACATGTCGAGGAATCTCTTAAATGGAGGCCGTATAGAGCCTCCATTTTTCTATGAGGCCGGCCATATCGGCAGGAAGCGGGGCCTCGAAATGGAGCCATTCTCCCGTAACGGGATGCGTAAAGCCCAGTGTGCGGGCATGCAGAGCCTGCCTGGGACAAAGGGCGAAACAATTCTGAATGAACTGCTTATATTTGGCGTAAATAGTGCCCTGACGAATCTCCGAGCCGCCGTAGCGCTCGTCATTGAACAGGGGATGGCCGATCGAACTCATGTGCACGCGAATCTGATGCGTGCGTCCCGTTTCCAGCTTGCATTCAACGACGGTGATGAAGCCGTATCGCTCCAGTACCCTCCAATGCGTGACCGCCCATTTGCCTTTCTCCGGGTCGTCATATACTCGGAAACGCAGCCTGTCGTTAGGGTCCCGGCCGATAGTGCCTTGGATGGTGCCTTCGTCCTCGGGGATGTTGCCCCATACGACGGCCGTATAGATGCGGTCGATCGAGTGAACGAAAAACTGGTCGGCCAAATTTAGTTGCGCGGCGGGGTTTTTAGCTACCACGAGGAGACCCGATGTATCCTTGTCTATGCGGTGTACCAGTACGCCCATCCGTTCATCTTCCACATCCGGGCTGAGGTGGAGGTAATAGGCGAGCGCATTTACCAGCGTGCCGTTGTAATTGCCGTGCCCCGGGTGCACCACCATGCCGGCGGGCTTGTTCACCACAAGCACGTCATCGTCTTCATAGACTATGTCGAGGGGAATGTTTTCCGGGAGGATTTCCGTGCCGCGACGCTCGTAGGGCATTACGAATTTTACGACGTCGCAGGGACGGACTATGTAATTGGCTTTGACGGGTTTGTCATTGACCAGAACATATCCCAGCTTGATGGCCTGCTGTACCCGGTGCCTGGAGGTGTCTTCCTGGTGAGAGGCGATGAATTTGTCCACCCTGAGGGGCTCCTGCCCTTTATCGACCAGGATGCGGAAATGTTCGAACATTTCGTCCGTTCCGGTCTGGTCGGGCAGTTCCTTTATCAGATCTTCCTGCATCATTCTGCGGGCAGTTTGCTCTTGTCGAGAGTTAGGTAAAGGTCCACCGAAGCGCCCAGGGGCTTCACTGTTCCGGCTGCATCCTGCTTGTAAACTACTGCATTTACCGAGTCTGCGTATGTCTTGATGTCCTTGTCGAACCTTACGCGTCCTACGTTTAGGAAGCGGTCGTGCAAAGCATCCAGCGAGGATATGTATTTCATGCCGATTACCCTTGGAATGCGGGTCTGGTTGTCTTCGGACGATACTCCTACTTTGAGATCGACGGTGGAACCGCTTACTACCAGGTCTCCAGCTTTCTTTTCAACGCCGTCAACTGTTTGGGCGAGGACAGTGTTGGTTGCAATGTCCCTGACATAATTGAGGCGGCCCAGGTCAAGGCCCCTGTTCTGCAGCTCCGAACGTGCCTGGGTTACCGAATATCCAAGCAGGTTGGGCATGACTACTTTTCTGGGCACTACAGAATTGATGGTGAGGAAAATGCTGCGGCCCATTTTGACGGACGAACCGGCCTTGGGCAGCTGGCGGTAAACAACGCCGCCCTGTAGTCTGCGGACGAAGACCGAATCCACTACTTTTACGCTTAGCTTGCTGTCGTGGGCCAGCTTTTGGGCTTCTTTTACGCTTAAGTTGGTGAAGTCCGGCGTCGTTACTGTTTTTCCGTGGCGGGTGACTACGTTTAGAAGTATTGTTACCCCTACAGCCAGCACCGCAACGAAGGCGACTGCACCGATGAGGTTTTTAAGTATCCAATTATCTTTGAAGGCCATGGCGCTTATTCTCTTGATTAACTCTGCGAATTTACGAAAAATATTCATAACTTTGTTTGTTATGAGAAAACAAGCGTTCGTGTTTCCGGTCCTTGTGCTGGCCTTTACCCTGCTAATGAGCCTTCCATGGCTTGTCCCCCACATGGGTTGGACGGCTCTAATAGGGCTCATCCCGCTTCTTGTAATGGAGCGCCTGGCCACTCAGAACAAAAGCCGGCATTTCTGGTGGTGGCATTATCTTTCTTTCGTGCTTTGGAATGCTGTTACCACATGGTGGGTAGGGGGAGCAACCGTCGGCGGTGCTGTCTTTGCCATCCTGGCCAATGCCCTGCAGATGTCTGTCGTTTTCGGCAGTTTCCGTCTTGTAAAACGTCGTTTTTCCGGCATATTGCCCTACATCTATCTGGCAGCCGCTTGGATAGCGTGGGAGCGTTTCTATCTCACATCGGCGGAGATTTCATGGCCCTGGCTTGTCCTTGGCAACGCTTTTGCCGATACTACCGGCCTGGTTCAATGGTATTCGGTTCTCGGCACCCTGGGCGGTTCGCTTTGGGTGTGGCTCTCCAACCTGTCCATCTTCGGCCTTATGGTGGCGCTGTCCGACGGGCGCATGGCATCCTGGAACGGGAAAGCCCGCGCGGCTGCATTTGCCGGGGTTTTTGCCGCTTTGTTCGCACCTATGATATGGTCGGCCTGCATTGGCTTTGATAAAGAAGGGCCGTCCCTGAAAGTTGTCATCGGCCAGCCTAATTATGACCCGTATCAAAAGTTTGAATCGCTGACGCAGGCTCAGCAGGACGTGAAATACCTTACCCTGCTTGAAAAGGCCGACTGGTCCTCCGATGAGCCGGCGCTGGTGCTTGCGCCGGAGACTTTCACCGCCCGCATGTACACCGACGACGTCCCCTACAACGAAACCTTCCTCCGTTTCCAAGCCTTCCTGAAACGGCATCCGCAGGCTTCCATGATTTTCGGTGCTTCTACCTACGAACGGGTGGTGTCCTATTCCCGCCCGCATGCCTGCGCTTACGATATGGGTACCCGGCCGGATGGACGCAATCTGTGGATACTGGCTCACAACTCGGCACTCTCTACCGATGCAAGCGGCAACCACTCCATTTACCATAAGTCGAAACTTGTTGTAGGAACGGAGCTTACGCCTTATCCCGCAGTGTTCATTCCTCTGGAGAATCTGCTGGGAGGGAATCTGATGGCAAAGGATGTCGGCCAAAAAGAAATCGCCTGTCTTCCGGCTGCAGGCGTGCCTGTAGGCACTGCAGTTTGCTATGAGTCGGTGTATGGTGAATTCTGCACCGGATATGTCCGCAAAGGGGCTCAGATGCTGGCGGTAATAACAAACGATGCGTGGTGGGGCGATACTCCCGGATATCGGCAGCATCTCAATTACAGCAGGTTACGCGCTATTGAAACCCGCAGATGGGTGGCCCGCTGCGCAAATACCGGCATAAGCGCCATAATCGATCCCAAGGGCAGGATACTTGACCGCACAAGCTGGTGGGAGCCCGCCGTCTTGGAAGGCAAAGTGCAATTGCTGCAGGGCGAAACCTTCTTCGTCCGCTATGGCGATATCGTCGGACGCATCAGCGTCTTCCTCTTCCTACTGCTACTTGCCGCCGCCATCTTCCGCCCAAGAAAGTAACAAAAAAAGCCCCTGCTGAAACAGGAGCTTTTTTGTTGAACTGCAGCGATTCGAACGCTGACTGAGGGAACCAAAATCCCTAGTGCTACCATTACACCACAGTTCAATACCGGGCTGCAAAGATACTACTTTTTCTTGAAATCAAAATAGCGTAGGATGATTTTCTTCCAATTCCGAAAGGACTTTGGTCATTATGGCTTCGCGGAAAAGAGCGCTTTTGGAATGTACCTTGAAACGGGTGCAATATTCTTCTATCGCCGCCATTTCGCCGTCGTTGAAAAGCAGTACGCAGCGGTTACGGCGCAGGAGCATTAGCTTCTGTTTTTCCAAATAGGCGGGATCTACGCCGGGGATTGTCTTTCTGCGCGCCATAAGTTCCACAAAATTAGTATTTTTTTGTCAAATCTACATAACGATGTTGAACTATTCCCTTTTTGTCGGCCTCTATTACCATCGGCATGCCCGAAAGGTCGAAGTTGTCGAGCATGGCGCCGGCCTGGTCCGGATAGTCAGTCAGAAGCTGGTCCATGTCTATCAGCAGGACGCGTGCGCTGCGCTCTTTTGAGACCAGACGTTCGACTGCATCCATTGTCTTCTGGCAGGAAGAACAGCCGCCTGTGTAAAAGACAAGATATGTGGGTTTTCCCTTGAGTGACTGGAGGTTGAACGTTCCCGTCTTGCTGCCGTTTTGAAACAGGCATGGCTTGCGGCGGAGCGTTCCGTAAACTTCCATATCAGGCAGCGGAAGGCCGACGGGAGTGCGGGTGCTCAAATCTGAAAGAAGACGGCCGAGGGACACCACCTGCGCTTTGTCCTGCTCCGTGTTCCAGACGTCCGGCAGGTTAATGTATTTGTCCACAAAGGGGGCGCAGGCGTCTCTGTACACTTCTGTTTTGTTGGAAGACAGGAAGTAGAGCATGTCTCCGGCCATCTGCTTGAAGGCGTCTATATTGCCTTCGCCGAAGGTGCGGGCGGCCAGATAATCGGCCACATCCATGACGTCCGATACTTTGAGCGTGTCACCGTATGCGGCGAAGAGCTGGCGGTATCGTTCCATCTGTCCCGCTTCACCATATACGTATTGCTCGGTTGAGAACTCCTGGTTGAGAAGGATTTTGAGGGCGGGAGTGTCCAAGCCCCGGCCAAGAATTGTGCCTGTTGGAGATATGAGAAACATCCCCGGAGTTTTGAGGACGCCGTATTTCCGCTGCCAGAGAGACTCGATTTCGGGGTCCCAGGCATGTACCGCACTGGGCAGATTGGGCCGATAGGCTTCCCAGGTGGCGGCATCGGCCCCTGTGTAAATGGCATACAGGGTGAAAGGGTATTCGCCGCTTTCCTGAAGCCTCGCGAGACGTCCGGTTTCCACTTTGCAGGTAGAGCAGGAGGCGTCGTAGAAGTACAAGACGGAATAACCTTCCTTTGCCGGAACTTTAACTGCCAACCCGTCAGGCCCGTAGAGCGAAAGCTCTGGCGCTTGCTTGCCGATAAGCGAGGAACGGTTGAAGTCGGCAAATAATTGGACGTTTACGATGTCGCCGCCCGAGGGGAGGGGAACCTCGCCTGAGAGGAGCCATTTGTCGGCTATATGTACAGCTACTGCATCGTCTCCCATAATGCTGGAATTGAGGTAGTGATTGTAGATTTTCAGGGTAACGAATTGGCGGACAAGGGAATCAGTGCAGGAGGAAATTAGGAAGTCGCACTCCATGCTCTGCACGTCAGCCTTTTCTCCGGCAAGGGCGTTGAAGTATTCGTCAAGCTTTGCTCCCAGTTCCGGATAAGGCTCCTGAGCCGCCAGCGACAATCCTAAAAGGCAGGCGAGTGCCGTTAAAAACCACTTTTTCATAATTCTACTCCTTCGGGTATAAATGCCGAATAATCACCGCCATGCTTGAGGATGTCCCTCACTGCCGATGAGGAGATGTGGGCGAATTCCTGCGCCGTGGGGATGATGATGGTCTCGATTTCCGGGGCGAGGCGGCGGTTGGCATCGGCAATTGAACGCTCGGTCTCGAAGTCTATCATGTTGCGCACGCCGCGGACTATATGCTTGATTCCAAGTTCGCGGCAGGTGTCTATGGTAAGGTTGTCGTATTGTATTACTGACACACCGTCTATCCCCTCAGTGGCCTGGCGGATGATACTGAGGCGTTTATCCATGTCAAAGAAGCCGCGTTTGTCCTGGTTGATACCGACGGCTACTACGACCTCGTCGAACATGGTCAGCGAGCGTTTGAGTATATTCAGGTGGCCGGCGGTAAAGGGATCGAATGAGCCCGGGAAAAGTGCGATACGTTTCATAACTGCCAATCAATTGGGGTTTTACCCTCGGATATTAGGATTTGGTTGGTTTTTGAAAAATGGCGGCAGCCGAAGAATGCGCCGCGCGCAAGCGGGGAGGGGTGAGCTGCCGTAAGGATATGGTGGCGGGACGGGTCTATGAGTGCTGCTTTCTGTCTTGCGAAATTGCCCCACAGGAGGAATACGATGCCGCTGCAGTTTTCTGACAGATAGCTGATTACGGCGTCGGTGAACTGCTGCCAGCCGATTGCTCCGTGTGAAGTGGGCTGCCCCGCAAGCACTGTCAGCACGCTGTTTAGGAGAAGCACGCCCTGCCTGGCCCAATTCTCCAGGTTTGGGCTGCCGCTCATGCGGATGCCAAGATCCGACTCTATCTCCTTGAAGATATTGCGCAGGGAAGGCGGTGCGGGAACGCCGTTGGGGACGGAAAAACTAAGACCCATCGCCTGGCCTGGTCCGTGGTATGGATCCTGCCCCAGGATGACTACTTTTACCTTGTCAACCGGGGTGAGGTCGAAGGCTCGGAAAATCTGGCTGCCAGGAGGATAAATAACTTTGCCTGAGGCTTTTTCCTGATGCAGGAAGCGCACCATCGAGGCGAAATAGGGCTTTTCGAATTCCGCCGACAGTGCGTTTTTCCAGCTTTGTTCTATCTTTACATCCATATCCATACAGATTACCGGTCAAGCCGGTAATGACGGTTTTTTTGTCATGCCCGGCTTGACCGGGCATCTACGGGCATTCAGAAGATGAAGTCAATAACATCCTGAATGGTCTTCACATAGACAAAGATAAGACCTTTTATGTAAATTTCCTTGATATCTTCCACATCTTTTCGGTTTTCTTCCGAAATGACTATGGTGTGTACACCGGCGCGTTTGGCCGCCAGGATCTTTTCCTTGATGCCTCCTACCGGCAGTACGCGGCCTCGGAGCGTCATTTCTCCGGTCATCGCTATGCCGCTCTTGAGCGGCTGTCCGCGAAGTGCGCTGACCATAGACGACACCATGGTTATACCGGCCGACGGACCGTCTTTGGGGACCGCGCCCTCGGGTACGTGGATGTGGATGTCCCTCCCCATGAACTCTTCGGTGGTCATTTTGGCCAGCTCGGGGTGAGCTTTGATGTATTGCCAGGCTATCTGGGCGCTTTCTTTCATTACGTCGCCAAGGTTTCCGGTCATGGAGAGGTTGCCTTTTCCGGCGGAAACCTGGCTCTCGACGAACAGGATTTCGCCGCCCATCTCCGTCCAGGCAAGGCCGGTAACAACGCCTACGCCCTCATTTCCGGCCACATCGTCGTGAAAAGCGGTGGGCAGTCCCAGATACTCCTTCAGGTGTTCAGGGCCGATGATGCGGGGAAACTCCTGCTCAAGAGCCATTTTCTTCGCGGTGACGCGGGCAATCTTGGCAATTTGTTTCTCAAGTCCGCGGACGCCCGATTCGTGGGTGTATTTGTCGATTATTTCCTGCAAGGCTCCGTCGGAGATTGAAAGCTCATCGGCCTTCAGGCCATGTTCGGTGAGCTGCTTGGGAACCAGATACTTATGGGCAATCTGGAGTTTCTCTTCCGCCAGGTAACCGCTGACGTTGATCATTTCCATGCGGTCTTTCAGAGCGGGCTGGATGCTGCCGATGCCGTTGGCGGTGGTGATGAACAGGACGTTTGACAGGTCGTAGTCTATGTCAAGATAGTTGTCGTGGAACGTAGTGTTCTGCTCCGGGTCCAGGGCTTCGAGGAGGGCGCTGGAAGGGTCGCCTTTGAAGTCGGAAGAGAGTTTGTCAATCTCGTCCAGGACGATTACCGGGTTGGAGGTTCCTGCGCGCTGGATTCCGTTCAGGATGCGGCCCGGAAGGGCGCCTACGTATGTTTTGCGGTGTCCGCGGATTTCTGCCTCGTCGTGCATGCCGCCAAGGGAGATGCGGATATATTTACGTCCCAAAGCCCGCGCTACGGACTTGCCCAGGGAAGTTTTGCCGACACCGGGAGGCCCCCACAGGCACAGGATAGGGGAGCGCATGTTGCCCTTGAGCTTGAGAACGGCCAGATATTCGATAATGCGGTCCTTGACCGTATCAAGGCCGAAGTGGTCTTCGTCCAGCACCTCCTGCGCATGCTGCAGGTCCAGATTGTCGTCTGACATCTCTCCCCAGGGAAGATCCAGCATGAACTGTATGTAAGCGAACTGGATGCTGTAATCGGGCGATGACGGGTTGTACTTTTCCAGCCTTGCCATCTCTTTGTCGAAGATGGCACGCACTTCCTTGGACCACTTTTTCTCATCGGCCCTTCTTCTCATTTTCTCGAACTCTTCGCCTTCGTCCATGCCCAGTTCTTCCTGGATTGTGCGCAGCTGATTGTTGAGGTAATACTCTCTTTGCTGCTGGTCGATGTCGGTCTTGACCTTCTGGTTTATTTCCTGCTTTATTTGCAGGAGCTGGGTTTGAGTGTCAAGCACTTTCAGAAGGGCGAGGGCGCGTTCATGGATATCGGTAATGCCCAGCAGCTGGGTTCTCTCCTGGAAGTTCTCCACTTCTATGGTAGTTGCGATGAAGTTGACCAGGAAGTGGAAATTGTCGATACTCCGAAGAGCGCCGATGGCTTCCTTCGGGGCGAAGGATGAAGATTTGACGATGAGGGCGGCCTTGTCCTTGAGGCTGTCTCCCAGAACGCGAAGCTCCCTTTCGTCGGCATCCTGCGGGACGTTTTCTTCGAGGTAACGCACGCGCGCTTTAATATAAGGCTCGTATGTTACGACGCTGTCCAGCTGGGCAAGCTGGGAACCCTGAAGGATGGCTGTGACGGTGCCGTCCGGCATTTCCAGAGTCTTGATAAGCTTGCACACCGTGCCGAACTGGCACAGGTCCGATTCCCGGGGCTCTTCTATGGAGATGTCCATCTGGGGAATTGCGGCGAGCCAGCCGTCGCCTTCCTCTGCTTCTGAGACCAGTTTTATGGATTTTTCCCTGCCCACTGTAACGGGAAATACGGTTCCGGGGAAAATCACCGCGTTGCGCAGTGCCAGAACGGGAATTACGGGCGGCAGGGAGGATGTGTCCACTTTTAACGACGAGGCCTCTCCAATAACCGGCATTATGTTTACTTCTACTCCCGCGGGAGCGGAGAATTCGCTTAGATTTTTCATATATGCTGACATTTTGTCATGAAATAGGGGTACATTGCCCCAGCCCACTATATTGTCAATCTCCGTGCCAAGTTGCGAAAAAGGCATTTTTTTCCACATAACATTTTGAATTCTCAAAAATTAAGTCTATTTTTGCGCTGATTTTCCGTTAGTGAAAATCAAACTAATAAAACTATAAAAACCATGACTAAGGCAGAGATTGTAAACGAAGTAGCAAAGACTACCGGAATTGAAAAGGCTCAGGTACTGGCCGTAATTGAAGAATTCACCAATGTGGTTAAAGGCTCCCTGGTAGCCGGCGAACCTGTTTATATGCGCGGCTTCGGCAGCTTCATCATCAAGCATCGCGCTCAGAAAGCAGCCCGCAATATCACCCGCAAAACCACTATGACCATTCCGGCCCACGACATCCCGGCTTTCAAACCGGCCAAGACCTTCGTCAATGCCGTCAAGGAGAAATAACCCATTAACAAATAATTAGCTATGCCTAGCGGTAAAAAGAGAAAAAGACATAAGATGGCTACGCACAAGCGTAAAAAGCGCTTGCGCAAGAATCGCCACAAGAAGAAGTAAGTCTTCTTCCAATTGAAAGGGCCTCACGGAGGGATTCGCGGGCCCTTTATTCTATCCAAATGTAAATTTCCAAATGGAGTCTGAGAAACCGGACAAGGACCTGATTGTTGACGTAACATCAACGGAAGTACATATCGCCTTGATGGAAAACCATCGGCTGATAGAGTACAACACGGAGTCCAGCACTGGGAACAAGTACACAGTGGGAGACGTACACCTGGGAAAGGTGAAAAAGCTGCTCCCCAATCTCAATGCTGCCTTTGTGGACATCGGCGACAAAAAAGAGGCCTTCATCCATTATCTGGACCTGGGACTGTACTTCCCCGCTTTCGACCAGTTCGTACGGGAGTCCAACTCAAACACCAACCTCAAAGACCTGTACTCGAGAATCAAAATCGGCCAGGCTCTTCCCAAAGAAGGAAGAATTGAGGAATATCTCCGCCCCGGACAGATGATTGTGGCCCAGATTGTCAAAGAGCCCATCTCCACCAAGGGATCGCGACTGACTGCGGAAATTTCATTGGCAGGACGAAATATCGTGCTTCTCCCCTTCGCCGAAAAGGTGTCCATCTCCCAGAAGATAGCCTCGAAGGAAGAGAAACGTAGACTTGAGACACTGGTCAGGAGCATCCTCCCTAAGAACTACGGGGCAATTATCCGCACAGCGGCCGAAGGTAAAAACGCAGCCACGCTTGTCGGAGAAACCGAGTCACTAATCCAGAAATGGGAAAGCTCCTGGGAAAAGATTGCCAAAAACAAGAACGTCCAGCTGCTCTTTACGGAATACAGCAAGACAACCACAGTCCTGAGGGACCTCCTCAACGACTCGTTCTCCAACATCTGGATCAACGACGAAAGAGTGGCCGATGAGGCCAGGAAGTATGTCTCGCTAATCTCTCCGGAACAAGAGAAAATCGTCCACCTGTACGAAGGCAAGCAACCGATCTACGACCATTTCGAGGTCACCCGTCAGATCAAGGGCTCCTTCGGAAAAGTGGTTCCAATGCGGCAGGGCGCATATCTGGTAATCGAAACCACCGAAGCGCTGAACGTTATAGACGTGAACAGCGGCATCCGCACAAAAACCTCGGATCAGGAGGAAAACTCCTTCGAGGTGAACAAGATAGCCGCAGAAGAAATTGCACGGCAACTAAGGCTCCGCGATATGGGCGGCATAGTGATAGTGGACTTCATAGACATGGAATCCAACGAGCACAAAAATGCCCTCTTCAAATATATGCAGGAGCTGATGGAGGCCGACAGAGCCAAGCACAACGTGCTGCCGCTTACCAAGTTCGGGCTTATGCAGATAACCCGGCAGCGGATAAGGCCGGTAACGGAAATCAACACGTCTGAGCAATGTCCCGTCTGCCACGGCACCGGGAAGATTCACTCCAGCGTAGTGATAGACGAGGAGATAGAACGCAAAATAGCCTTCTACTCCATAGAAAAAGGGGTCCGCTCAATCATCCTCCGTACAAGTCCAATCCTGGGTGCGTACCTGAAGCGAGGTCTGTTCAACTCCTTCATTTCCAAGTGGCGCAAACGCTACAAGGTGAAGATTGAACTGCAAGAAGTGACGGATTTCACAGTCCTGCAAAATGAAATGCTGAATGAAAAAAGAGAGAAGCTCGATTAAGAGCCTCTCTTTTTTATGTTTGTACGTATTGCCTATTAGGGAATAGGCTTCTAATTCCGCCTATTGGCCAGGGAGATGTAGTAAAGGAGGGTTGCGAGGGAGCCGATAGCGGCTATTACGTAGGTGTAGGCGGCCCAGCGGAGGGCGTCCACTGCCATGTCTTTGGTGTCGTAGCTTACTATGCCGGCATTTTCAAGCCATTTTACTGCACGGGAGCTGGCATTTATCTCTACCGGAAGGGTTACGAAACTGAAGAGTGTGGAAAGGGCGAAGAGTGCTATGCCGATCCAGATTAGGGAGGGGAATATATTGATGAACACCACACCCGCCAGCAGTACCCAGGAGACAATATTGTTGGAGAATGATACCACCGGCACAAGTGCCGAGCGCATCTGAAGCCAGGCATAGCCCGTTGCGTGCTGAACAACATGCCCGCATTCGTGAGCCGCTACCGCAGCGGCCGCGACTGATTTGCCGTAATAAACTTCTTCAGAAAGGTTTACGGTTTTGGTGGTAGGGTCATAATGGTCGGACAGTTTGCCCGGTATGGAAACGATTTTTACATCCCTGATGCCGTGGGCTTGCAGCATACGGCTTGCAACTTCCGCCCCAGTCATCGACACCGGGACATCTGAATACTTTGAGAAACGGCTCTTGAGCATGGACTGGATAACCATGCTAAGGACCATTACCGCTATCATTATAATCCAAATTAAAGTGCTGGACATAGTCGTTATAGTTTAAAAACCGGACATGACAGGCAGCAAATTCTGCGCCCTTTCTGCAAAAATACACTTTTTATGAAAAAATGTCAGCGGGAAATGTTAATTTTGTACTCTCAAACAAGATGGCATGCGCGAATTGAATGACGACTTCTCACGTCTGGAACTGAACCTTAAAGCGGCAACGGACAATTACCGCTACTTCCGCTCCCTGCTGGATCCCAGGACCAAAATGCTGGTTCTGGTGAAAGCCAATGCATACGGGCACGGCGGTGTGGAATTCGCTGCAATGATGCAGCGTGCAGGAGCGGACTATCTGGCCGTAGCCTATCCGGTGGAAGGTCTGGAACTTCGCCGTAACGGTATCTCCCTGCCAATTCTTGTACTGACAGCGGGAACAGACTTCTACCCGGAGATTATAGAGACCCGCATGGAACCCAGCATCCCCAACCTGTATTCCCTGAAAAAACTGGTAGCCGTACTTAGGGAAAAAGGCATCAAAGATTATCCCGTCCACATAAAGCTGGACACGGGCATGCACCGTCTGGGGTTCATGACAGAGGAGTTGCAGGAACTTACGGATTATCTGAAAGTCACCCCGGAAGTAAAAGTCAAGGCCGTTTTTTCGCACCTCTGCGTAGCGGAAGACCCGGCCGAAGACAATTTCACCTTGGGCCAGATCCATCAGTTCAGGGACAATGCGGCAGCCATAGCAGACGCCATAGGATACATGCCGATGCGGCACATCCTTAACTCGGCAGGCATAGAGCGCTTTTCCCAGTACCAGTTTGACATGGTGCGCCTGGGCATAGGTGTTTACGGCATAAGCGCTTTGCCGGACAAAAAGCTCTCACCCGTCGCTTCTCTAAAGTGCAAAGTCTTGCAGGTAAAAACTTTAGGCCCGGAAGACACAGTAGGCTATGGCCGATGGGGACATGCAAAGGAAGGCACAGTCATCGCTACGATTCCTGTGGGCTATGCAGACGGAATTGACCGCCATCTTGGGCGCGGGGCCGCTTCTTTCTCCGTAAACGGTCACAGGGCGCCCACCATCGGCAATATTTGCATGGATATGTGCATGATTGACGTTACAGGCATCCCCTGCAAAGCCGGCGACACCGTCACAATTTTCGGAGAAGACCCCACGGTCAGTGAACTTGCTACAGTTCTCGGCACTATCCCCTACGAGATCCTAGTCTCCGTCCCTCGGAGAATCCACAGGCTGGTAATCAGGTGATTAAAGCATCAACCCTGCACGTACTTTTGCAGCGGTTTCCTCTCCTTTCAGATAACTGACGATAGCGAGGCCGAATTCCACGGCCCGGCCGGCGCCGCGTCCGGTGATAAGGTTCCCGTCCGTTACGCTGCCTTCGGGTGTATAGACTGCTCCCTTGCCGATGAGTGCCTCTTCGAAGCCGTCGAAGCATGTGAAGCGTCTGCCTTCAAGGCCGGGAAGCTGTGACACCACCAAGCCCGGAGCTGCGCAGATTGCAGCCACGGTGCCGCCCCTTTGCCAGTGATCCTGAAGGATTTCCATGAGCTGGGCATGCTCTGCGAGGTTTTTGCTGCCGGGCATTCCTCCGGGGAAAATCATAACGTCGGAAGCGTCGGTACCGGGCTCCATTACTTCAAGGTCGTTCCAGTTTACATCGGCCGTTACTTGAAGGCCATGGGAGCTTTCTACCAGATATTCGTCGTTGATTGAGACCGTGAGGACGGGAATGCCGCCGCGCAGAAGCACGTCCCTGGTGCCCAGGGCCTCCATGTCTTCGAAACCGGGGGCAAGGAAAATGTGTACGCCTTTCATTTATCGTTTCGATTTAAAGAATTCAAGCATAAGGGCGGTGCAGGGCTCCTGAAGGACGCCGCCGGTAACCGCCGTACGGGGATGGAGCAGGGAAGGGGTGAACAGAGAATAGCCGCGGCGCTGGTCCGGAGCGCCGAATACAATACGGCCGATTTGTGACCAGGCAAGGGCGCCGGCGCACATGGGACAGGGCTCCACGGTGACGTATAATGTGCAGTCGCTCAGGTATTTGCCGCCCATTGCCTCGGTGGCTGCAGTGATGGCTATCATCTCTGCGTGGGCGGTGGTGTCGTGCAGGCGTTCCGTCATGTTGTGGCCGCGGCCTATGATGCGCCCTTTCCACACAATTACTGCGCCGATCGGGACCTCTCCGGCAGCTGCTGCTTCACGGGCCTCCTGCAAGGCTTCCTTCATGAATAATTCATCTTGCTCCATGCTGCAAAGATACTCTTTTTTTCGCGGATATTTATTTGTATCTTTGCCATTGGAAAAAGGTAGTGTCCTTATGAAAATCACAAAGGCGGAATTCGCGGGCAGTTCTACGCGCGTTGGGCAAAAGCCCCAGCGCCGTCTGCCGGAATTTGCCTTCATCGGCCGCTCAAATGTAGGAAAAAGCTCCCTTATCAATATGCTCACCGGCAATTCCAAGCTTGCCAAAACCTCGCAAACACCCGGTAAAACGCAGCTTGTGAATCACTTCCTTATTAACGACAGCTGGTATCTGGTGGATCTTCCAGGCTACGGCTATGCCCGCCTCCCGGACAAGGACCGCGCCCGCCTCCGCCACATAATCTGGGATTACATAAACAACTCGGAGGAGATGGTAATGCTCCTGGTTCTCCTGGATTCAAGGCACGACATGCAGGAAGTGGACCTCCGCTTCATATCGGAGCTGGGAGAAAAAGGCATCCCCTTCGGCCTGGTATTCACAAAGGCCGATAAAATGGGCAGCGAAGCCCTCCAGCTGCAAATCAACAAGAACAAGGGCCGGCTTTTGGAAGACTGGGAGGAATTGCCCCCCGTCTTCATTTCCTCCTCGGTGAAAGGAACGGGAAAGGATGAAATAATCAACTATATAGGATCTATTCTTCAAACATTATGATTAACGAAGTCCATGAGCACCGTCTGGCGCTGTTTACCTGTGATGCTTCCCGCTATTTCGCGGAGAAAGTAGTTGCCGCTATGAACCGCATGAAGTCGGAAGATGAACCCGAAGTGGTCCTTGGACCGCTGGAAGTCGCCCGCTTCAGTGACGGAGAGTTTCAGCCCTCGTTCGCCGAAAGCGTACGCGGAGCCACCTGCTTCATCATCCAGTCCACTTTCCCCACCAGTGACAACCTGATGGAACTGCTCCTTTCCATCGATGCCGCCAAGCGTGCATCGGCAGACAAAGTGATTGCAGTCATCCCTTATTACGGTTGGGCAAGGCAGGACAGAAAGGACAAGCCGCGCGTCTCAATCGGCGCAAAACTTGTGGCCAATATGCTCAAGGTGGCCGGTACGGACGGCCTTATGACCTGCGACCTTCATGCCGATCAGATCCAAGGCTTCTTCGACTTCCCGGTAAACCACCTCTACGCCAGCTATGACTTCCTGGACATTCTGAAAAAACTCCAGCGCCAGTTCAAGGACACGCTCACCCTGGCGGCTCCCGACATGGGCGGTGCAAAGCGCGTACATTCATACGCCAAATATCTTCACACGCCGGTTGTCATCTGCCACAAGACCCGCGCCCGCGCCAACGTGGTTGAAAGAATAACCCCTATCGGCGAGGTGGAAGGCCGTGACATAGTGATTATCGACGATATCATCGACACCGCCGGCACCTTGACCGAAGCAGCCAACGAGCTCCTCAAACGCGGTGCCAGAAGCGTCAGGGCCTTCGCTACGCATGCAGTACTTTCCGGCCCGGCCTACGAGCGCATAGACAAGAGCGCCCTTTCGGAGGTCTATGTCACCGACACCATCCCCCTGAATCCGGCCAAGAAGGATCTCCAGGGCAAATTCCGCGTAGTGACTTTGGCCGATACTTTCGCCCGCATGATTCTTCGCGTTTATAATTATCAGCCCATCTCATCGGAATTCCCGCTGTAATGAAAACCCTTTTCGCCGCCATAGTGTTCGTGGGACTCGCCGTGCTGCTGCTCGGGGTGAATATCTTCTTTTTTCACAAACCCTTCCCCAACGGCGAAATTTCCACCAACCCGGAAATGCGAAAGCGGGGCATCAAGTGTGCAAAGCAGGAAGAGATGGAAATGCTGGCCTCCCTCAAAGGTGGTCAAAAAAAGCCGGAACACTGTACCGGAGAATATACCGACGCATGTTCATCTTGCGCCTTATACAATATAGAAAACAAGTAAATTATGGCTTTAGTTGCGATAGTCGGGAGACCGAACGTAGGAAAAAGCACGCTGTTCAACCGCTTGGTGGGTATGCGCCAGGCCATAGTGGACGAAACCGCCGGCGTAACGCGTGACCGGCATTACGGCAAATGTGAATGGTGCGGCCGGGAATTCTCGGTAGTGGATACCGGCGGTTACACCTCAAATTCGGACGACGTCTTCGAAGACGCAATCCGCCGTCAGGTAGGAATCGCGATAGAAGAGGCCGATGTCGTGCTCTTTATGTGCGAAGCCGCCACGGGCATCACGGACTACGATGCGGAAATAGCAGACCTTCTGCGCCGCAGCAAAAAGCCTGTAGTGCTTTGTGTGAACAAGGTTGACAGCGGCGAAAAGATGTACGACGCCTTCGACTTCTACGCCCTGGGGCTGGGTGAAGTCTGGAGCATATCGGCAGCGAACGGCAGCGGCACAGGCGACCTTCTGGACGAAATCCTGAAAGTCCTTCCGGAAGATACAAAAGCCGATGACGACCACGCCGACCTCCCCCACATAGCCATAGTCGGGCGCCCCAACGTGGGCAAGTCCTCCCTTACCAACGCCCTTCTCGGCGAAGAACGGAATATCGTCACTCCGGTGGCCGGTACAACCAGGGATTCAATATCCACATATTATAACAAATTCGGTCACGAATTCATGATTGTGGACACTGCCGGCATGCGCAAGAGAGGCAAAGTGACGGAAGATCTGGAGTTCTATTCGGTGCTCCGGGCCATGCGCACAATCGAGCACAGCGACGTTTGCATACTCATGATAGATGCAAACCTGGGCATTGAAGCCCAGGATATGAATATCTTCAACGTAATTCAGAAAAACCGCAAAGGCTGCGTGATCGTGGTCAACAAGTGGGACCTCTTTGAAAAAGATGTAAACACCATGCGGGATTACACGGAAGGACTCAAGGCCCGCCTTGCTCCATTCAACGACATCCCCATCATCTTTACGTCGGTCCTTAACAAACAGCGCATACTTGATGTGCTGGATGCAGCCGCCAGAGTGGCCGAAAACATGCGCCGCAAGATTCCCACATCCCAGCTGAACGATGCAATGCTTCCGGAGATAGAGAATTATCCGCCGCCGGCATGGAAGGGTAAATACATCAAAATCAAGTATGTAACCCAGCTTCCCACGCGCACTCCGCAATTTGCTTTCTTCTGCAATTTGCCGCAGTGGGTGAAAGATCCCTACAAGCGTTTCCTGGAGAACAAACTGCGCGAGCACTTCGACTTCGAAGGCTGCCCGATACAGGTTTATACCAGGGCCAAATAGATGCGGCCATCATTACTACAGGGAGAATAAAAGTGACAACTAATTCAATTGGAGACATGTTTGACGCAAAGAAAGTAAAAGACGCCTGCGTGCAGTGGATCCGTGACTGGTTCCAGGAAAACGGCCCCGGGTGCAATGCCGTCCTGGGCATTTCCGGCGGCAAGGACAGCAGTATCTGTGCAGCCTTATGTGCGGAAGCACTTGGCCGCGAACGTGTGATAGGAGTGACAATGCCAAATGGCATCCAGCCCGATATAGATGACTCAGTAAAACTTATCAACCACTTGGGTATCAGGAGCTACAACATTAATATCGGCCAGTCTTTCGATGCTTTGATGAAGGAGGTTGAGGCTGCCCTGGGCCACCCCGCTTCGGATCAGACTCGCATCAATATGGCTCCGCGCCTTAGGATGACCGCCGTATATGCGGTTTCCCAAAGCAATAACGGCCGCGTTGTAAACACCTGCAACCTGTCGGAAGACTGGGTGGGTTACAGCACCCGCTATGGAGATGCGGCCGGCGATTTCTCGCCCCTCGGCGGCTTGACGGTTGCCGAAGTGCTTCAGATAGGCGAGGTGCTGGGCCTTCCGCATGATCTGGTGCACAAGACTCCTTCCGACGGGCTCTGCGGCAAAACAGACGAAGACAACCTTGGCTTCACCTACGCCGTCCTGGACCGCTATATCCGCACCGGGGAATGCGAGGACCCCGATACCAAGGCCCTGATAGACCGCAAGCACGTGACGAACCTTTTCAAGCTGAGGCCCATCCCTCATTTTGACCCCCAGGTTTAGCTTGTCATTTTACTTTTAAATCCGTGTCATTATGCACGGATTTTTTATTATCTTTGTCAGGCTATGGGAACTAAAGATTATATGGACCTTATCGAGCTTCAAAGCCGTATCAAAGAAGGTGTGGCAGAGGCTTTTCCGGGCAAGTATTGGGTAAAGGCGGAAATCAGTTCCTGGAGCCCCCGCAGCAACGGCCATTGCTACTTGACCCTTACCCAGTCTCTGGGAGGCAAAGCCATTGCGGAGTCAAGGGCGATGATATGGAAATGGCATTTCCCGCAGCTGAAGGCTTTCTTTGAAAAAACCACAGGCCAGCCTCTTCAGGCCGGGATAACGGTGCTCGTGCGCGTTCAGGTCAGTTTCAGCGAGCTGTACGGCATCAGCCTTTTCATCGACAATATAGACCCGGCTTTTACGCTTGGGGAAAAAGCCCTGGAACGCAAAAGGGCAATAGAAAAGCTCACGTCGGGCGGTTACATGGACATGCAGAAGGAACTCGCCCTTCCGGAGCTCCCGTTCCGCCTTGCCGTGATAAGCTCGGAAACGGCCGCCGGCTATGGAGATTTCCGCAACCACCTCCTGGGCAATCCCCAGGGCTATGCCTTCAAGCTGGACCTTTATCCGGCCTTGATGCAAGGGGAGCAGGCCCCTGCTTCAATCGTCGCCGCAATACTGTCGGCCTCGGAGAAGGCCTACGATGCTATCCTGATCCTTAGAGGCGGCGGCTCGGAGCTGGACCTTGAATGCTACGACGACTTTGGTCTCGCAGTCTCAATAGCCACCTGCCCCGTCCCGGTAGTAACCGCCATCGGCCATGACAAAGACCTTCACATTGCCGATATGGTGGCCCACACCTACGTAAAAACGCCAACCGCCCTTGCCGATTTATTCCTGGACGCCTTCCTTGCGCAGGACGATGTGCTGGACAGGTTTGAGCAGCGCATCGGCACTGCAGTCCTGCGGCTTATGGGCAGGGAAGAGCTTCGCCTGAAAACGGCCGATGCGGCAATCCAGCGTTCCGTCCAGCGCAGGCTTGGGGAAATGGCCCAGCGCATAAGCGCGCTTCACGCTTCCATAAGGCTCGGACTCGGCCGTCTGTTGCACCAGGAAGCACAGCGCCAGACGGGTATCGGCGCCGCCATCCGGCTCGGCCTCTCGCGTAAGTACAGCGAGCAGGTGGGCAGTCTTCAGCATGCGGAGGGGCGTATTGCCAAAGGGCTTACCGGCAAATACAGCCAGCTGTCCCGCCAAGGTGATGCCATTGCGCACCGTATCCGCTTTGCTGCATCGGCCAGGGTAGGGCAGGAGGTTAGCACGCTCGCCCTCAAAGAGGCCCGCATAAAAAGCACCGACCCCCGCAACATCCTTTCCCTTGGCTACGTTCTGGTAACAGGAAAAGATAACAAAGTCCTCAAAACCGTGGAGAAAGTATCAGTGGGCGATCGCATAGGCGTCCGCTTCGGCGACGGCTCGCTCACGGCCAGGGTGGACCAGGTATTCAGTGAAGAAAAAGATAACATTAAAACAAATATAGCATGACCAATCAATTCGATTACGCAAAAGCCATAGCGGAGCTGGAGGCTATTGCCCAGAAAGTTGAAAATCCGGAAACCAAGCTGGATGACATCGACGCCCTGGTGGGCCGCAGCAAAGAGCTTTTGAAACAGTGCAGGGAGTATCTTCGCAGCGTTAAGGAAAAGATTGACAGCCTGGATAAAGAATAATAGCATGAAAAAAATCTATCAGACCGATCCGTGGCTCATGCCCTTCAAGGACGCCATCGAAGCCCGTCACGCCCATATTCTGGACACACTCCATCATATAGCGGGCGAAGGGCAGCTTAAAGATGCGGTAAACAACCACCTCTATTACGGCCTGCACAAATGTGCCGACGGAAGCTGGGTGTTCCGCGAATTCGCTCCCAATGCAAACAAAATTTATCTAATAGGGGATTTCAACAACTGGAAGCGTACCCAGGCATACGCCCTGAACCCTCTTGGCGGCGGCAACTGGGAGATATGCCTGCCGGAAATGTTCCTCAGTCACGGGCAGCTGTATAAGCTTTATATCGAATGGCCCGGCGGCGGTGGGGAGCGAATCCCCTCCTACGCCACCCGAGTAGTGCAAGATCCTGTGACCAAGGTGTTTTCCGCCCAGGTGTGGGCTCCTAAGCCATATCAGTGGAAGCACGGCCATGCCGGCCGTCGGCCGCATCCTTTCATCTACGAGTGCCACATAGGCATGGGAACGGAAAAGGAGAAGGTGGGCACCTTTGAAGAATTCCGCAAAGACGTGCTCCCGAGGGTAAAGAAGCTGGGTTACGACACCCTCCAGATAATGGCCCTTCAGGAGCATCCGTATTACGGCTCCTTCGGCTATCAGGTCTCCAACTTCTTTGCCTTGAGTTCCCGCTTCGGCACTCCTGAGGAATTCAAGGCCCTGGTTGATGACGCCCACGGCAAAGGCATAGCCGTAATCATGGACATCGTGCACAGCCACAGCGTAAGCAATACCCTGGAAGGCCTTTCGGAATTCGACGGCACGGACCACCTGTACTTCTACAGCGGTCCTCAGGGCCAGCATCCTGCCTGGGGCTCCAGGTGCTTCGATTACGGCAAGGACGAAACAAAATACTACCTCCTGTCCAACGTCAAGTACTGGATGGAAGAGTACCATATAGACGGCTTCCGCTTCGACGGCGTGACGTCCATGCTGTATTGGGATCATGGCCTCGGCAAGGATTTCGGCAACTACTCCCTGTATTTCGATCAAGGCGTGGACGAGAATGCAGTCATCTACCTGTCGCTGGCCACCAGGCTGGTCAAGGAGATGAACCCCGCAGGCTTCACCATAGCGGAGGATGTATCGGCAATGGCCGGGCTTGCCGCCCCCTTCGAGGCCGGCGGCGTAGGCTTTGACTTCCGCATGTCCATGGGCGTGGCCGACCACTGGATAAAATGGATAAAGGAACGCAGCGACGAGCAGTGGTCGATGGGCGAGATATGGTGGGAGCTGACAGGCAAAAGGGCCGAAGAGAAAACAATCTCATACGCAGAATGCCACGACCAGGCGCTGGTTGGCGACAAGACCATCATCTTCCGCCTGATGGACAAGGAAATGTACTTCTGCATGAACAAGGATTCGCAGAACGGCATCGTAGAGCGCGGCATAGCGCTGCATAAGCTTATCCGCCTGGTTACGGCCGCAACGGCGGGGGACGGATACCTCAATTTCATGGGCAACGAATTCGGCCATCCGGAATGGATAGATTTCCCCAGGGAAGGGAACGGCTGGTCCTACAAGTATGCCCGCAGGCAGTGGTCCCTTGCCGACAACGAGCTCCTGCGCTACGGACAGCTGCAAAACTTCGACCGGGCGATGGTCCACCTCCTCAGGAAAGAAAACGTCCTGTCCGAGAAACCGGAGCTGCTGGTAGCCGATGAGCAGAAGAAAATCTTGATTTTCATGCGGAAAAGCTGTATCTTTGCGCTGAATTTCTCACCCGGCGGTTCCTTTGCCGATTATGGCTTCAGCGCCCCGGAAGGAGACTATGTGCAAGTTTTGGACAGCGACGAGCCCGAATTCAACGGGTTTGGTCGTTTGTCTTGTGGTGAACATCACCTCACAGTCCCCGAGAAATCGCCCAACGGCAACCAGGCCTACAGCCACACCCTCAAGCTGTACCTACCTGCCCGTTGCGCCATTGTTTTGAAGAAAGTATAAACACCATACCTATGGCTTTTTTGAAATTCAACAAGTCGGAGCTCGTCAACCTCTCCTATTCCCTTAAGAGGGAGATAATCCTGGCGAGCAAAACCGGCGCATATTGCAACACGTCCATCGTCACTTGCAATACCCGCCGGTATCACGGCCTCCTGGCCGTTCCGGTGGACCGTTTCGGCGGATATCGGCACCTGCTTCTGAGTTCCCTGGATGAAAGCCTCACCCTGCGCGGCAAGCGTTTCAATCTGGGCATTCACTGCTATGGCGACATCTACGAACCACGCGGACACAAGTACATAGTTGACTTCGACGCGGATCCGGTCCCCACAGTGGTTTATAAAATCGGCGAGATTGTTCTCCGTAAACAACTTGTCCTGAGTCCGGACAGCAACCAAGTCCTGATTCGTTACGATCTGGTGAACGCCCCGGCAAAAGTGAAACTGGAACTCAAGCCCTTCCTGGCTTTCCGCAACATTCACAGCCTCACAGGGGAGAATGACGGCGCCCGCACAGATTACAGGGAAGTTCAAAACGGCGTCACCTTCAACATGTACGAAGGCTTCCCGGACCTTAACCTGCAACTTAGTACAAGCACCGCTGCATTCAAGTACAATCCCGTCTGGTACAAGGGAATCACCTACTCGGACGAAATGCGCCGAGGCTTCGACTGCCGCGAAGACCTCTGGGTCCCCGGAAGCTTCGAAACGGAGCTTAGAAGCGGAGAATCAATCGTCTTTTCAGCATCGGCAGGCGAGGCGGTGAACGCAACGGCTCTCAAGCGCCGTTTCACCTCCCTGGTGGAAAAAATCGGCCCCATCACCTCCTTCCACGACCAGCTGGTAAAGCAGGCCGATTCCCTCATCCGTGTCGACGGAAACACAAAGCAGGTGGTTGCTGGTTACAGCTGGCTGTTCACCGGCCTTCTGCGTGAAACTCTGGTTTCACTTGCAGGATTGACCCTCTACGGAAAAGGCGACACCAAGGAGTTCGAGGAAATCCTCGACAACCTTATTGCCGCAAATCAGGAAAGGCTGCTGCGCCGCACAACTCAGGTGGAAGCACCTCTGTACCTGGCGGTTACATTGCAGCAGTACGTTGCTTTCGGCGCCAAGTCAAAGGAAGTTTGGGCCAAGTACGGTCCCGTTCTCAAGAGCATTATAGAAAGCTATCTTCCCGGCGTCCGTCAGGAAGTGGCCATGCAGCCCAACGGACTGCTCTGGGCCCAGAAAGACGGCGTCGCCCTTACTTGGATGAACGCATACATCGGCGGCCGTGCCGTAACGGAGCGTGCCGGCTATCAGGTGGAAACCAACGCCCTTTGGTACAACGCAATCGCCTGGGCCTTGTCCCAGGAGCGCAAAGGCAGCGCCTTCTCCAAGAAATGGACGCCAGTAAAAGAACTGATAGAGAAGAACTTCGAGCCGATGTTCTGGAATGCCGACCTTGGCTTCCTGGCCGACTATGTAGATAACTCCGGCCAGCATCTGGAGCTGCGTCCCAACCAGCTTTGGGCTGTGTCTCTGGACTACCGCTGCGTAAGCGACGAGGTGATAAGCGAAGTGATGCGCGTAGTGAACGCGGAACTTGTGACCCGCCGCGGCATCCGCACACTCAGCCCCAGGGATATCCGCTACAAAGGCGTTTACGAAGGCTCCCAGCTTCAAAGGGACGAAGCCTACCACAACGGCTGCGCCTGGCCCTATCTCCTGGCCCAATACTGCTATGCCAGCTTCAACATGATGGGCGCCAACTTCATAAAGAGGGCCGAATGGCTCACCGAAGGTTTCTACGAAGACCTTTCCAAACACGGCGTAGGCGCATTCTCGGAGCTATACGACGGAGACCCGCCGCACGAGCCGCACGGCGCCATTTCGTCGGCCATGACAACGGCCGCGTTGCTGAATATCAACTGGCTCATTGAAAAATACAGGGAGGAATAGACTATGCGAGTACTTATGTTCGGTTGGGAGTTCCCTCCCCATATCGCCGGCGGTCTTGGTACCGCTTGCGAAGGCATCGTGAAAGGCCTGGCATACAACGGCGTCGAAACCCTGTTCGTAATGCCCTCGGCTTCAGGTGACGAGGATCAAAGCGCCACTACCATCATCAACGCTTCCGACGTCCCTGTTGACACAGTGTCTGAATCTGTGGAAGAATACCTGGACAAGGTGAAGTTCATCCACATAGGCACAAATATGATTCCATACGCCGATCCTCAGGAATTCAGCAGGCTTGTGGAAGAAGAGAAGCGCCGTCAGGTGAAGGATTTCGCCATCAGCTATGGCCAGAAGTACAAGTTCTCCGGCAAATACGGAGCCAACCTGATGGAAGAAGTTGCCCGTTACGCAATGGTTGGTGGCACCATCGCCCTCCAGCGCAAAGACGAGTTCGACGTAATCCATGCCCACGACTGGCTCACATACTATGCCGGCATCGCAGCCAAGGAACTTACGGGCAAGCCGCTTGTAATCCACGTGCATGCCACTTCCTTCGACCGCGGCAGCGTTGACAATATCGACACCCGCGTATTCGCAATCGAGAAAAAGGGCATGGAAATCGCCGACCGCGTAGTGACGGTAAGCGACCTCACCCGCAATATCGTGATTACCCGCTACGGGATAGACCCTGCGAAGGTTGTCACCGTGCACAATGCCGTGGACTTCAGCGGCCGCGAAAACCTGCATGTGGAACGCGGCGTCAAGGAACCCGTGGTCACTTTCCTCGGCCGTATCACCTACCAGAAAGGCCCCGAATACTTCATTGAAGCAGCCGCCAAAGTGCTCAAACGCACCAAGAACGTGCGCTTCGTAATGGCCGGCAGCGGCGATATGATGAACCGCGCCATCCGCCATGCGGCACGCCTTGGAATCAGCGACCGCTTCCACTTCACGGGCTTCCTCCGCGGAATGGATGTGCAGAAGATGTTCGCCCTGTCGGACGTTTACATCATGCCTTCCATTTCGGAACCTTTCGGCATTTCTCCGCTGGAAGCCATGCGCACAGGCGTGCCGTCGATCATTTCCAAGCAGTCCGGCGCCGCGGAAGTCCTCAAATACGCCTTCAAGGTGGATTTCTGGGACGTTGACGCAATGGCCGACGACATCTACGCCCTCCTAAGCTATCCGGCCCTGGCCGATTTCAGCGCCCGCATGGGCTATGACGAAGTGAACGCCCTCAAATGGAACGGCGCCACCGCCAAACTCAAGAAAGTATATGAATCAGTAGTAAAATAAATCGATTATGGCACCCCAAAAGAGCATTTGCCTGTATTTCCAGGTCCATCAACCCACCCGGCTCCGCCTGTACAGATTTTTCGATATCGGCAAAGATTCGCACTACTATGACGATTTTGCCAACCGCACCATCCTGCGCCGCGTGGCACAGAAGTGCTATCTGCCCATGAACCAGCTCATGCTGGAACTTATCGGCCAGTATAAGGGCAAATTCAAGATTGCATATTCCATTTCCGGCAGCGCCCTGGACCAGTTCCAGCGTTTCGCTCCGGAAGTAATCGACTCCTTCAAAGCCCTGGCCGCCACCGGCAAGGTAGAGTTCCTTGCGGAAACCTATTATCACTCGCTGGCTTCCTTAGGCTCGGAGTCCGAATTCCGTCACCAGGTCCTCAAGCATGCCGCCAAGATTGAAGAGCTGTTCGGCGTAAAGCCTGTTACTTTCCGCAATACGGAGCTCATCTATTCCAACGGCATCGGCGAAATGGTTTACGACATGGGCTACAAGACCATGCTGACCGAAGGCGCCCGCCATATCATGGGCTGGAAAAGTCCCAACTATGTTTACACAGGCGAAACGCAGCCCCGTCTGAAGCTCCTCCTGCGCAACTACAGCCTCTCCGACGACATCGCCTTCCGCTTCTCCGACAAAGGCTGGAACATGTGGCCCCTCACGGCGGAAAAATATGTGAACTGGATGAAGGAAAGCGCCAAGGAAGGGGACATCGTCAACCTCTTCATGGACTATGAAACCTTCGGCGAGCATCAGAACGCGGAAAGCGGTATCTTCGATTTCATGCGTGCCCTGCCCGGCGCAGTCCTTTCCGACGGCACCTTCGGCTTCGCCACTCCCGCGGAAATCGTGAAAAAGTACAAGCCTGTGGCCGATATCGCAGTTGACGATCCTATCTCCTGGGCCGACGAAGAGCGCGACCTCACCGCCTGGCTCGGCAACGAACTCCAGAGCGAAGCTTTCAAGAAGGTATATGCAATGACCGAAAAACTCTCCATAGTCAACGACCCCGAACTGTGGGAAGACTTCGGCCACCTTCAGGAAAGCGACCACTTCTACTATATGTGCACCAAGTTCTTCTCCGACGGGGAAGTGCACAAATACTTCAACCCGTACGACACTCCGTACGAGGCATTCATAAACTACATGAACGTAATCTCCGACTTCCAGATCCGCCTGGACGAAAAGCGGGCCGCCCTGGATGTCAAGGAGACGGCTGAACAGGAAAGGACCAAACCTCAGGTGCGGAAGAAGGCTGTGAAGAAGAAATAAGGTCCAATGGCAACAAAGAAGAAGAATCTGCAACCGGACTATTTGTTCGAGGTTAGTTGGGAAGTGTGTAACAAGGTGGGCGGTATTTATACCGTGATTGCCACCAAAGCACTTTATCTGCAGTCCCAATTGGGACGGCATCACATCTTCATAGGGCCCGACGTATGGATGCACCGCGCCGGGAACCCCGATTTTCTGGAAGACCCGCTCCTGTACCGCTCCTGGAGGGCACAGGCCCAAAGCGAAGGCCTTCGCTTCCGCGTAGGGCGCTGGAACATACCCGGCAAGCCCATCGCTATCCTAGTGGACTACAAGCACCTGCTTCCCCAGGCCGATGACATCCTCACCGGATTCTGGAAAGATTTCGGGGTGGATTCCATCTCCGGAAACTGGGATTACAAGGAATCGGCGGTGTTCGGCTATGCCGCAGGCCTTGTCATCGAGAGCTTCTGGAACTACAACGTCGAGTCTGGCGAAAAGGCCGTGGCCCAGTTCCACGAGTGGCAGACAGGCGCAGGCATCCTGCAAATCAAGCGCTCAGGCATTCCGGTGGCCACTGCGTTCACAACGCACGCCACTATGATGGGGCGCTGCCTCGCAGGCAACAACCTGCCCCTGTATGACCAGCTGGGCACCTACAATGCCGACGAAATGGCCCGCCGCTTCAACGTGGTGGCCATCCATTCGCTGGAAAAGACATCGGCCCTCAATGCCGATGTGTTCACAACGGTGAGCGAAATTACCGCCCGCGAGTGCGCCCAGTTCCATGGCCGCGAGGTGGATGTCGTGACTCCCAACGGTTTTGAAAACAGCTTCACGCCCGCTTCGGACGAGGAGTACCAGAGCCTTCACGATGCGGCACGCGCCAGGCTGCAGGAAGTGGCATCGGCAATGAGCGCCGAACCGGTTCCCTCCAATGCCATCTATATCGGCATCGGCGGCCGTTACGAGTAGAGGAACAAGGGCATCGACGTCTTCATCGACGCACTTGACAAGCTCAACCGTTCCGACTACGACGGACGCAGCATCCAGGCCTTCATCATGATTCCTGCCGGCCACCATGGCCCGGACAAGGAACTTGCAGCCAAGCTTTTCGACGGCGGCAGGCCCGATTATCAGACCCAGACGTCGCACTACCTGATGAACGCCGAGTACGACATGATTACAAGGCGCCTGAGGGAGATCGGCCTTAACAACGCAATAGGTGACAAGGTGAAGGTGTACTTCATCCCGTCTTATCTGAACGGTGACGACGGCATCTTCAACATGCGTTATTACGACCTTCTCTGCGGTCTGGACCTGGCTCTGTTCCCTTCGTACTACGAGCCTTGGGGCTATACCCCGCTGGAGGCGCTCGCTTTCCGCGTCCCTACTCTCACAACAACGCTTGCCGGATTCGGTAAATGGGTGCTTTCCCATTATGGAAAGGCTCATCCCGGCATCACGGTCCTGGAGCGTAACGATTCCAATTACGAAGAAGTGGTTGAAGGTGTCGCCTCACGTATCAAAGAGGTGTCCGGCCTTGAACTCGAAGAAAGAAACAAATACCGCGAAAACGCCCGCGAAGTGGCGCAGATTGCCCTTTGGGACAATCAAATAGTATATTACCAGGAAGCTTACTCCCTTGCCCTTGCGAAAGTGCAAGGACAGCTGAGCTCCTATAAAACGAAAGAAAAGACAATGCAGTATTCAAAAACCGATGTTACCAACCCCACTTGGAGGACCGTGCTGGTCACCCGTCACCTGCCGGCTAAACTCTCCAGGCTGGAAAAACTTTCCAAAAACCTTTGGTGGTGCTGGAACGAAAGCGCGAAAGACCTCTTCCGCACCATCGACCCTGAGGTATGGCACACATCAGGACATAACCCGCTTGTAGTACTCGATACGGTGAGCATCAAGCGTTTCCAGCAGCTCTCCGAGGACCAGGCCTTCCTCATGAAGATGAAGACCGTCCTTGACGAGTTCGACGCCTACATGGCCGCCAAAGAAAAGCGCACCGACCCTTCCATAGCCTACTTCTGCATGGAATACGGCCTGGATACATCCCTGAAGATTTATTCCGGCGGTCTGGGCATCCTTGCAGGCGACTACCTTAAAGAGACTTCCGACATGAACGTGAACCTGGTTGCCGTCGGCCTTCTGTACCGCTACGGTTATTTCACCCAGGTTATTTCCGGTCAGGGCTATCAGGTGGCCAATTACGACGCCCAGGATTTCCTGAAAATCCCCGCTACGCCCGTTCTGGATGCCGATGGCCAGTGGGTCACCACAAGCGTGGCCTTCCCCGGCCGAACCCTCAATGCAAGAGTATGGAAGGTGGAAGTCGGCCGCACCGACCTCTATCTTCTGGACACCGACTACGAGGCGAATCTTCCCGAAGACAGGGAGGTTACATATCAC
The DNA here is from genome assembly GCA_017477465.1 of Bacteroidales bacterium. Classification (GTDB taxonomy): domain Bacteria; phylum Bacteroidota; class Bacteroidia; order Bacteroidales; family UBA932; genus Cryptobacteroides. The sequence goes on along the minus strand of JAFUVU010000044.1, from coordinate 16,053 downwards.
CTCTACGGCGGCAACTGGGAGAACCGTCTCAAGCAGGAACTTCTCCTTGGCGTAGGCGGTATCCGCGCCCTGCGCAAGATGGGTATCGACGCACAGGTTTACCACTGCAACGAAGGTCACGCCGCCTTTACCGGCCTGGAGCGCCTTCGCGAGTACATCGAAAAAGACAACCTGGACTTCTCCGAGGCCCTCGAGGTCGTTCGCGCAAGCTCCCTGTTCACCACTCATACTCCGGTTCCCGCCGGCCACGATGCCTTTGAAGAGGGTATGCTCCGCCAGTATATCGGCCATTATCCCGAGCGCCTGAAGATTGACTGGGAGATGCTTATGTCTCTTGGCAAGGACAACGCCACCGATCCCCACGAGAAATTCTCCATGTCCAACCTGGCAGCCAATATTTCGCAGAATGTCAATGGCGTTTCCATGCTTCACGGAAAGGTTTCCCAGAATATCTTCGCCCACATGTACCCGGGCTATCTGCCGGAGGAACTCTATGTGAGCTATGTGACCAACGGCGTGCACTATCCTACATGGTGCGCTCCCGAATGGAAGCCCGTGCATGCCAAGGCCTTCGGCCCTCAGTTTGCCACTCACCATTACGATAAGAAATGCTTCGAAGGCATTTACGGTGTCTCGGACGCAGAGGTCTGGAACGTCAAGAAGCAGCTCAAGCACAAACTCATAAGCTTCCTGCACGAGAAACTGCAGGACAAGAGCATTTCCCAGCACTATTCTCCTTCCGAGATTGTGACCATCCTGGACACTCTGCGCGACGATGTGCTCACCATCGGCTTTGCCCGCCGCTTCGCAACTTACAAGAGGGCTACGCTCCTGTTCCGCGACCTTGACCGCCTGGACAAGATTGTCAACGATCCCCAGCATCCGGTGCAGTTCTTCTTCGCCGGTAAGGCTCATCCGGCCGACAAAGCCGGTCAGGACCTGATCAAGCAGATCGTGGACATTTCCAAGATGCCTCAGTTCATCGGCAAGATTGTCTTTGTGCCCGGTTACGACATCACCGTCGCCAAGCGTATGGTGCAGGGCGTGGATGTGTGGATGAACAATCCTACCCGTCCTCAGGAGGCTTCCGGTACTTCCGGCGAAAAGGCCGCGATGAACGGTACCATGCACTTCTCCGTGCTTGACGGATGGTGGGTCGAAGGTTATACCGAAGGCGCCGGCTGGGCGCTTCCCATCGAGCAGGCCTACGAAGACAACAACTACCAGAACGAGCTGGATGCAGCAACCATCTACACCATACTCGAAAACGACATCGTTCCGGCCTACTACAACGTGGACCGCAACACCCAGCGTTCTTCCGAGTGGATCGGCTATATCAAGAACACCATCGCCAAGGTTGCATGCAATTTCACCACGAACCGCATGCTCAGCGACTATGTGAACCAGTATTACGCCCCTCAGGCAGTGCGCGCCGCTTCCCTCAAGGCCGATGACTTTGACCTGGCCCGCAAGATTGCCGCATGGAAGAAGCATGTCCGCAAGGAATGGAATGATATCGAGGTGGTTTCGGTGAACGATCCTCAGACTTCGTACGACATCTCGGAAAGCAACCAGATGCATCCGGAGGTTTCCCTCTCACTCGGCGACCTCAGCCCCGAAGACGTAGGCGTAGAGGTGATTTTCGCCCAAACCGACAATCACGGTGAGCTGCACATTGCCACTACCGTTGAAATGAAGCCGGTGGAATTCAAGGATGGCGTGGCCAAATATACCGCAGACATCATGCCTGAAAAGACAGGTGTCTATCAGGTCGGCCGCCGCATCTATGCAAAGAATCCGCTCCTGCCTCACCGTCAGGACTTCGAGTGCGTAAAGTGGCTGTAGTAACGACAGGCTTTTTCGACGGTGTCCATCTCGGGCACCGTCATGTCCTTGAGACAGTGGTCTCCTTGGCCCGGGAAAGGGGCGAGGAGGCCGTTGTCGTTACATTCTGGCCCCATCCCAGGACAGTCCTGCAGCAGGATGCGAGGGAATTCAGGATCCTGACGACTCTCGAGGAAAAGAAAAAGCTTCTTGCCGATGCCGGCATAGACAGGGTGGAGGTAATCCCTTTTACCAGGTCTTTTGCCGCCATGAAGGCCAAGCAGTACCTGCAACTTCTGAAAGACCGCTACGCAGCCTCGATAGTGGTAATGGGCTACGACAACAGGATAGGTTCGGACATGTGTACGGCAAGCGGGATGTGTGCTTCCGTGGCCGAAGGTGACTTGCCGATAGTCACGGTAGAGCCTTGTCATTTCGAGCGCAACCCGAATGGCGAAGCCGAGAAATCTCCCATTTCTTCCACAAGAATACGTGAAGCGTTGACAGAGGGCGACGTTAAGGCGGCAAACTCCATGCTTGGGTACTCTTATGGACTTAAGGGGGCTGTTGTGGCAGGGAACCGGATGGGACGCACGATTGGCTTCCCTACGGCGAATATGCAGCTTTACGAGCCATTGAAGCTGGTTCCGGGAAACGGTGTGTACGCCGTTGAGGTTCAGGTGCTTGGAGGAACTTACAAGGGCATGTGCAATATAGGCATGCGCCCCACCGTAGGAGGAACGGCCAGGACAATCGAAACGCACATCCTAGATTTTGACGAAGACATCTACGGCCTGCCGATGGAAATCCGCTTTTCACGGCGCATCCGCGACGAGCATAAATTCCCTTCGATGGAAGCCTTGCGGCATCAGTTACTGGCCGATAAAGAGCTCTGCCGCTGAAAAAACACGTCGAAACGCTTTTTTCAAAAAATAATTGCTATCTTTGCAATGAAGACATAAGGGCGACGGCTGCGGAGCGGCCGTCGGCTATTTTTTGACAATAACAAAAATCGAATATGGCAATTGAAATGATGACCCAGGCCGGTCTTGACAAACTGAAGAAAGAACTGGCCGATGCCCTGGCCCAGCGCCCGGTGATCTCTGCAGCCATCGCAGAGGCCCGCGAGAAGGGCGACCTTTCCGAAAATGCAGAATACGATGCAGCCCGTGATGCACAGGGACTGCTGGAAGTAAAAATAGCACGTCTTAAGGAAAAAGTTGCCAACGCCCGCGTAATCGACGAGAGCAAACTGTCGGCCGACACGGTGCAGCTTCTGTCCAAGGTCAAAGTGAAGAATCTGGCCAACAAGATGGTCATGAACTTCCAGATAGTCCCAGAAAGCGAGGCCGACTTCTCCAAAGGCCTCCTCGCCGCCACCACTCCCATCGCCAAGGCCCTTATCGGCCACGAAAAAGGGGAGACTGTTGAGGCAAAAGTCCCCAGCGGCGTCATTAAATTCGAAATTCAGGAGATTTCACTTTAATATATGGCAACGATATTTACCAAAATCGCCAAAGGCGAAATTCCTTCCTACAAATGCGCAGAAAACGATGATTTCTACGCATTTCTGGATATATCGCCCCTGGCCGAAGGACACACCCTGGTCATTCCCAAAAATGTAGAGGATGACTATATCTTCAATCTGGACGACAAGACCTACGAAGGCCTGTGGGCTTTTGCCAGAAAGGTGGCCGTCGCATTGAAAAAAGCCGTCCCGTGCAAGAGGGTGGGTGTAGCTGTGCTTGGCATGGAAGTGCCTCATACCCACATTCATCTTGTCCCCCTTCAGACAGAAGGCGACATGGATTTCCGCAAAGCCAAATTGCAGCTGGAACCTTCCCGCATGCAGGAAATCGCTAACAACATTTTCGCAGAGTATGAGAAGCTTTAAAAAAATCCTTGCCGCTGCACTTGTAGCCGCTGCCGCAATCTCCTGCGGCAAGAATACCACCATCGAAGGCACCCTGTACAACAGTCCCCGGAAGGATGTGGTTGTCAAACTCTTGGACGTCAACCGTTTCCAAGTTCTGGACACAGTAAAAACAGACGCGGAAGGCAAGTTCAGCTACAATTTCGACCTCCAGGAAGGCAAACCGGAGTTCATCTATCTCTTCTATGCCGACCGTCAGATAGCCTCCCTTCTTCTTGAAAAAGGCGACAAGGTGAATGTAAGTACCGACACCCTTGGCGTTTATACGGTAGAAGGTTCCGAAGAATCGCTGAAACTTCAGGCGGTAGAAAAGGATTACAGCGCCTTCATCAAAGATATGGGCAAAATCCTAGACAAAGAAAGCAATCCGGACCCCGCCCTGTCCCGCCGCTATGTGGAGTATTATCGCGGACGCCTTAAATATGTGATGGAAAACACTCATTCCCTCACCGTGGTTCCCGTGCTTTTCCAGCAGGTCAATCCCGGATTTGCCGTTTTCAGTCAGAATACGGACGGCATCCTCATGAAAAATGTCTGTGATTCCCTTAAGACCGTCTATCCGGAATCCCGCTATGTGAAAGCCCTTGAAAAAGAGGCAGCAAGAAGGATGAATCTGATGGAAGTAAGTGCACGGCTTAGCGATGCCAGCGAAATAGGCTATGTGGATATCAATCTGCCAGGAATGGACGGCAAGGCCGTAAAACTGAGCGAGCTGACCTCCAAAGTAACCATGATATATTTCTGGGCATCCACAGCGGAGCAGAAAATGTTCAATCTGGACGGTCTGAAGCCAATCTACGACGAGTTCCACAAAAAAGGCTTCGAGATTTATGCCGTCTCCCTGGACGCCGACAAAGCAACCTGGGCCAGCGTGGTACGTAACCAGCAGCTGCCTTGGGTGAACGTATGCGACACCCGTGGCGTACAGTCGCCGTACGTGGCGTCTTACGGCATCGGCAGCCTGCCTATGGTGTGGTTCATCGCAGATGGGCAGATAGACACCGACGTCAAAGTGCGCGACGTGGCATCAATCCGCGAATACCTTCGCCGGAAGCTGTAATTACCAAAGCTGCTTACGGGAAACCGTAGCCACGAAATCCTTGAGATAGAAGGGTTCGAAGTACGCAAGGTCTTCGAACCTTTTTTCGTTGTAAGCCTTCTCCGCCGCTTCCGCCATCGAGGCCGCCAGAGGCCAGTCTTCAACGAAATGCGCATTGGCCGACGTAAGGGCGTCCTTGCACTTTAGCGCACCGTCTCCTATGAAAAGAACCGGACCCTGCGCGAGTTCATCGGCAAAAGATTCCGGGCCGATTATACGTGCCTCCACGGGAGTGAGCTGCCTGCCCTCCGGAGAGAAGACGGCCGTATATACCTCCATCCTGCGTGCGTCTATCATCGGCACTATGTACTTCCACTGCCCGGCGGGGGCCTGATTGGCCAGCATGTCAAGGGTTCCTACGGAAAGGAGCGGTTTCCCGGCACCGAACGCAAGGCCCTTGGCTGTGGAGACGCCTACGCGGAGGCCGGTGTATGATCCCGGGCCTTTGCTTACGCATATTGCATCGCAGTCTTGTACTTTAAGCCCTTGGCTGTCAAGTATTTCTTTGACAAGGGGAGCCGTGAGCGAGGCTTGTTGTCTGGGCTCTTTGCAGACTTTCTGCGCCACCGCTTTTCCATCGCGGGAAAGGGCGACCGAAAGTAGAGAAGTGGATGTGTCTAAAAGGAGTATGAGGGCCATTAGGAATTGATCATCAGAAGTTGTTTAAGATAGGGGAAGACATAGTAGCCTATGTCTTTAAGAGGGCCATAAAGGGCCGATTCTTCCAGAAGGGGGCTCTTTACCAGCTCGAATTTTACGTTGACGGTGTCGAAGAGGATGATGAGGATTGAAAGAACCAGCGCCGTGGTGGCGAGGGCAAATACCAGGCCCAAAACTTTGTTGAGCCAGCCCAGGGAGGCCATTTCCACCACTTTGGTGATGACTTTTGAAAGGAGTATTACGGCAAGCAGTGCAAGTATCAGTACGGCTGCGAAGCCGATGACGTGGAGCACGGTTTCGGACACGCTTATGTACTGTTTTATGAATCCGCAGGCATAGTCGGACAAATGATAGGCCAGATATACGCTCAATACCACGCCGGCAAGCGATATGGCCTGCTCCAGAAAGCCTTTGGAAAGGCCCCTGATTATGCCCGGGATAAAGAGTATCAGCAAGGCTATGTCCAGTCCGTTCATGTTGCCAATATCAGTTTAAATGATTATCTTTGTAGTCTTAAAAGTGGTACAAAATTAGAAAAAAATATATGACATTCAAAGAATATAAGGGGCTGGACCTCACGCAATGCGGCAATGAGGTCCTGGAGAGATGGAAAAAGAGCCATGCTTTCGAGCGTTCTCTGCAAATCAGGGAAGGAGCCCCCGATTTCATCTTCTTTGAGGGCCCGCCAAGTGCCAACGGCATGCCCGGCATCCACCATGTGATGGCCCGTTCCATCAAGGATGCAATATGCCGGTATAAAACCCAGACAGGCTACAAAGTCCGCCGCCGTGCAGGCTGGGACACCCACGGTCTGCCTGTAGAGCTTGGCGTTGAGAAGAAACTCGGCATCACAAAGGCCGATATCGGCACAAAAGTGAGCGTAGAGGAGTACAACGCAACCTGCCGCAAGGAGGTTATGAAATACACCCGCGAATGGGTGAACATGACGGAAAGAGTAGGCTACTGGGTAGATATGAACGACCCGTACATCACCTACGACAACCGCTACATCGAAACCCTCTGGTACCTGCTCAAGAAAATCTACGACAAGGGCCTTCTGTACAAGGGTTACACCATCCAGCCGTATTCTCCTACCGACGGCACAGGCCTAAGCTCACACGAACTCAACCAGCCCGGCTGCTATAAAGACGTGAGCGACACAACCGCCACAGTCCAGTTCGAAGTAATAAAAGACGGCCTCTCACAGCCTCTATACGGGACAGAATCGGTTCCTGTATATTTCCTTGCCTGGACAACCACCCCCTGGACCCTGCCGTCAAATACGGCGCTCTGCGTCGGCCCGGAAATCAGGTATATCCGCGTCCTGTCCTTCAACCCTTATACCGGCGCACCTGCCGTGTATGTGCTTGCACAGGACCTTCTGGGCGCCTGGTTCAATCCCAAAGGAGCGGAGATTCCACTGGAATCCTACAAGATAGGCGATAAAATCGTCCCTTACAAGGTCCTTGACGGCTCTTGGAAAGGCTCTGAACTCGTGGGCATACGCTATCATCAGCTCATTCCCTGGTTCAAGCCGGACGGGGAAGCCTTCCGCGTAATATCGGGAGACTATGTCACAACTTCGGACGGTACCGGCATCGTGCACATCGCCCCCACTTTCGGTGCCGACGATAAGCGCGTCGCCGCCGCTGCGGGTATCGGCGCCATCATGCCCATCGACAAGGACGGCAATCCTCAGGCTCAGGTGGACCGTCAGGGACGCTTCATGCGCCTTGAAGACATGGATCCCGCCTTCGCCGCCACTGTCGATCCTTCCTACAGCGAATACTCAGGCCGCTACGTAAAAGCCGGCTACAAAGAATACTTCGAGCATGTCCCCGAAGAAGGCAGTCTGGACATCGACCTCTCAGTAATGATGAAGGCCGACGGCCGCGCGTTCAAAATCCAGAAACACGTCCACAGCTATCCCCACAGCTGGAGGACAGATCTTCCCGTCCTTTATTACCCGCTGGACAGCTGGTTCATCAAGGCATCGGCCGTAAAGGATGAAATGGTGGCCCTGAACAAGGAAATCACCTGGAAGCCCGCCTCCACCGGTACCGGCCGCTTCGGCCAATGGCTTGAGAATATCCAGGACTGGAACCTCAGCCGCAGCCGTTACTGGGGCACTCCGCTGCCCATCTGGCGCACCGAGGACGGCAAAGAGGAAATCTGCATCGGCTCGGTGAAAGAGCTTTACGCAGAGATCGAAAAAGCCGTCGCCGCCGGCATCATGGCGTCCAATCCTTTGAAAGACAAAGGCTTCGACCCTGCCGATATGAGCCTCGAAAACTACAACAAGATAGATCTTCACCGTCCGTATGTGGATGAGATTTACCTTGTTTCGGCATCCGGTCGCAAAATGACTCGCGAAACGGACCTTATCGACGTCTGGTTCGATTCCGGCGCCATGCCTTATGCCCAGGAAGGGCTTCGCGGCCTGGATACCCCTGGATTCGGAGCAACGGCCGACTTCATAGCCGAAGGCGTGGACCAAACCCGCGGCTGGTTCTACACCCTGCATGCAATCCACACCATGATTTCCGGAACTCCCGCTTTCAAACGCGTGATTTCCAATGGCTTGGTGCTTGACAAGAATGGCAACAAGATGTCAAAGCGCCTTGGCAATGCAGTGGATCCCTTCTGGGCTTTGGACACTTACGGCGCAGATGCCCTGCGCTGGTACATGCTCACAAACGCAGAACCTTGGGACAATCTCAAGTTTGACGAAAAAGGCGTGGAAGAGGTGCGCCGCAAATATTTCGGCACCCTGTACAACACTTATGCCTTCTTCGCCCGCTATGCCAATATCGACGGCTGGGAGATTCCCGGTCAAGCCGGGAATGACGGAAGCGTCATTGCCGACTGTGATTGGCAATCCTTGGCGGAACTCGACCGCTGGATCATCTCCCGCCTTAACACGGTCATAAAGGATGTGCGTAGCGCCTACGAGGACTATGATATCAAATCGGCAGGCCGCATTCTGGAAACCTTTGTCTGTGACGACGTTTCCAATTGGTATGTCCGCCTTAACCGCGCCCGCTTCTGGGCCGGTGAAATGACAGCGGATAAAAAGGCTGCATATAGCACTCTGTATCAGGTGCTTGAAACTGTCGCTGTATTATCGGCCCCCATTGCGCCGTTCTATATGGATCAGCTCTACAAAGACCTCGGCGGCAAGGAGGAATCAGTCCACTTCACCTTGATGCCGGATGCGGATCCGTCGGTAATCGACACCTCCCTGGAGGAGCGGATGGCCCTTGCACAGCAGGCTACGTCAATGATTCTGGCTCTTCGCAAGAAAGTTAATATCCCCGTGCGCCAGCCTCTGCAGAAGGTCATGATCCCGGTAATTTCGGAAAAGGTGCGCTCGGAGCTGGAAGCAGTGAAAGAAATCATCCTCACGGAAGTGAACGTCAAACAGATGGACTTCATTGCCGATACGACAGGCATCATGACGCTCCGCATTAAGCCCAACTTCAAAGTGCTGGGCAAGACCTACGGTGCCCGCATGAAGGAGATTGCAGCAGGCTTCGGCATGCTGGAACAGCCGATTATCGCCGCAATCCAGAAGGCAGAATCGGCCGGCGAAGTTTTCACCCTGGCCCTGCCCGGCGGGGAAGTGATTCTGAATCCCGGCGATTATTCAATCTCCTCAGAAGACATGCCCGGCTGGCTGGTAGTCTCCGAAGGCTCTCTCACGGTAGCTCTGGATATTGAAATTACTCCGGAACTTCGTCGCGAAGGCCTCGCAAGGGAACTTGTAAACCGCATCCAGAATCTCCGCAAGAGTTCAGGCTTCGAGGTTACAGACCGCATCACAACAGTGGTTTATTCGGCCGATGAAAACCTCGCAGACGCCCTGCACAGTTTTGCCGATTATGTAAAGGCACAGACATTGTCGCTTACGCTGGACATCGCGGCTTTCGATGCCGCCCCGGCCGATGCGGCAGAAGTAGAATGGATGGATAACGACACAATTAAGATAACTATAAAACGCTGACAATATGGAAGAGACAACAAAAACCCGCTATTCTGACGAAGAACTCGAAGAATTCCGCGTCATTATCAACGAGATGCTTGACAAAGCCCGCGCAGAGTACACGACTCTCCGCGAAGTGGTTACTCATGCAGGAGGCAACGATATCCTGGACACGGCTCCTACTTTCAAAACTGTCGAGGATGACGGCGCCTTCCAACTCTCCAAAGAGGAAGCCGGTGCACTTGCACAGCGTCAGTACAAGTTTATCCAAAACTTGGAAGCAGCCCTTGTGCGCATCGAAAACAAAACGTACGGCATCTGCCGCGTAACAGGCAAACTTATCCCCAAAGAGCGCCTGCGCCTTGTTCCGCACGCCACAACAACAGTAGAAGGCAAAGCAATCCTGGAAAAAACGGGACGGAAATAGACCCGCCCTCCAGAGCCAAGTGCTCCGTCATTCTGAGCGAAGTCGAAGAATCTCAATGAAAAACAAAGGCCGCAATTTAATCATTCTGGGAGTTTTGCTTGTGGTTATCGACCAGGTCATCAAAGTCCTGGTCAAGACAAACATGACTCTTGGTGAAAGCATCCCCGTTCTTGGAAACTGGTTCCAGCTGCTTTTTGTGGAGAACAAAGGTATGGCCTTCGGTATGGCCTTCGGCGGGGTGGTAGGGAAGTATCTTCTCACCGTCTTCCGCATCGTGCTTTTCGCTGTGCTGTGCTGGTGGATTTCCAAGCTGCTGAAAAGGAAGGAGAATCCTGTTCCGACAGGCATTCTCGTCGGCCTAACCCTGATTACAGCCGGTGCATTGGGCAATATTGTGGATTGCCTGTGCTATGGCTTGATTTTCAGTGAGTCAACCACCGATGCTGTTGCAACGCTGGGCTCTTATGCCCCTTTCATGCAAGGAAAAGTTGTGGATATGTTTTATTTCCCGCTTTGGACTTGGCCCGATTGGGTCCCGGGTCTCGGCGGCCACATTTTCTTCGAACCTGTATTCAATTTTGCCGACAGCTGCGTAACCGTCGGCGCAATCTATCTGATTCTCTTCCACTGGAAATTCTTCGCCAAAGAATAAAATCATGAAAAAGTTTCTCCTTGCCCTGACGATTCTTGTTTTTGGTGCAATCGGGCTCTCAGGCCAGAATCTTCAAAAAGCGCCCATTGAAGAAATCGCCGATGTAGAAACCGGTGACGGAGATATCTCACTGTCGGTGTTCTCCATGCTTTCAGGAGAGCAGAGATGCTATTATCTATGTGTCGGCGAACTCGGCGCCGGCGATGAAGTGTTCCAAGTTCTGTTCGATCCGGTCTATAAACTGTTCATTCCAATTGGCTCTACGCTTGAAGAGTCAATAGAAACCCTTGAGGAATTAAAGGCTCAGTTCCAAAGCGAGCCGGATACAAAAATCCAGATGGAAGGATGTTTTGCCCCCATTCTTCCAAACGATGAAAGAGAGACGGTCAGCGTAACTACCAAGAAGTTTCTCTTCTCCAAGAAACTAATGTTCTCTCTGGAGCGCGAAGGCTATATAAGGGCAACGTATGTTTCAAAATCGGATCTTGGAAGCATCCTGCGCAGTGTAAAGTGGTATAGTCGGCTTAATCATTAATGCCTGCGTAGTACCCAATTTGGTTTTCTCACGGGTATAGGCTATATTTGGGAAACATCTTCCGACATGTTTGATACCAATAACCGCCTTTCTCTTTTTGCCGGACTTTTAATCGGCCTTGGCGCTTATGGCTTTCTTGCGCTGGGAGGTATTCCCGGCGCCGTCATTTTCGCTTTCGGCCTTGTTGGCGTCGTGCTTTCCGGCACTCTGCTTTACACCGGCAAAGCCGGCGTGATGACAGACATCGGCGCACTTGCCAAGATTTGGCTTTTCAATGTGCTTGGATGCGTGCTTATCGGCCTTCTTGTAGTTTCCCTTGGCGGAGTACCGATGGAAAGGGCGCAGGAAGTGGTGGCCGGCCGGCTTGCACAAGGCCCGTGGCGTTCTTTCCTGAGGGCAGTGGGATGCGGCCTTATAATCGACATATCAGTATGGCTGTACCGAAAAAGCGGCAGCCTTGTACCGATACTTTTTGGCGTGCCGCTTTTCATCGTTTCAGGTTTCTATCACTCAATTGCCGATGTCGTCTATCTTGTCGGCGCATGGACATGGTCGCCGGACATCCTATGGTATTATCCCATAATAGTCCTCGGCAACTATGCGGGCTGCAACATCCGCAGGATAGTTGTGGCCGATATTATCTGACTTCACGGCGTCCGCCTTTGCACTAGTCACACCCCGAGGGCGGGAATCGATTATTTTCCGGCCGAAAGGTATTCTTTCAGTGCTTCGACATAACTCTTGAAGGCTTCCTGACCGGCCGGTGTAATCCTGCAGGCAGTGCGGGGCATCTTACCTTTGAAGCCTTTCTCTACCTCTATGTAGCCGGCGCTTGCGAGTTTGTCTATCTGTACGCTAAGGTTCCCGGAAGTGGCGCCCGTCTGTTTCTTCAGATAGGTGAAATCGGCTTCATCGGCCCCGGCCAGGATTGACATCACCGCCAGCCGGAGCTCAGAATGAAGGATTGGGTCTAACTTGGGGAACATAGGCTACTTGTACTGGAGTTTCACGATAAACCCGGTTGCAAGGAGAAGGATGCCGCCCAGCGTGAAGATGAGAAGCTGCGCATCGCTCTTGACCAGCAACGCAAAGATGGCACCGCCTACGCCCAGGAGGAAACCGGCGATGATAATGGGCCAGTTCCTGAGCAGGACACCTGAAATGCATTCGGCCAGGCCAAGGATGATGACGATAATCAGCGTTATGTGCATCGGGACTACGAAAACCGCTATGGCGCTGAGCGCAAGGGCGAATGTTCCGAACACCGTCCACACGCCGCCGAGCATCTTGCTTACCTCGTTCTGAGGTATCGGGGCATTACTCTTGCCTACCAGGGCTGCAAGGGGGTAGCCGATGACCGGCATGGCGAACCATAGGAAGTTCCACTGAGGTTTGTCTGTGAGATGCCATAACAAATAGATTGCGAGGGAGATTGCCGTGAGCAGTATGCCCCAGAGCACGAAGTAATTGGCGCTATTGCGGAGTATGTCCTTCCTGCTTTTATTGAAGGAGTCGGAGATGAGCTGCAGGCTCTGCTGAGCCGTCATTTCTTTGTTTTGTTCCATTGTATCAACTGTTTAACTTGTTTATGCGGCCAAGCGAAGCTGCGCAGTCTTCCTAAGCCACGGTGCAAATATAAACAAGTTTATAATATAAACCAAATTTTTCCAAATAAATTTGCCGCTCGTACCCTGCCATGCTGATGGACCGTTTCCGGCAAAAAAGGGCAAAACTGCAGGAACAGAGGTGAAACTTAACGCCGTTTCCGTCAAAAAAGGGCAAAACTGCAGGAACAGAGGTAAAGCTTAACGCCGTTTCCGTCAAAAAAGGGCAAAAATGCGGGAATAGAAGTGATGCTTTGCGCCGGTTCCGTCAAAAATGAGCAAAAATGCAGGAACGGAAGTGATGCTTTGCGCCGGTTCCGTCACAAAGGGCTTGAAATGCTTTTATCCCTGCCATGCTGGTGGACCTGTAACGGCAGGAGGCGGTGGGATTCCGTAGCTTCGGTTGGCAGCGGGCCGCTTCTTAGGCCCGCAGGTTTTACTTTGCTTATTCTTCCGGGAAACACAACCGGGAGCGCAGCGATTGCACTCCCGGTTATCTTTAACCAGATGTAGTGTAAGCACTATTCTGTGACGGGGCGGATGGAGAAACCGCGATTCCGGGGATTATAGCCCGTGCCGTAAGGATTCAATGTGGCATCCTTCATAAAGGACAGAGAACTGGCATTGTCCTGAACGTTAAAGAAGTAGCCACCCGTATAGCCGGTGGCAGACCAGTATAGACCGGCGGATTTGACTAACGAGATTGACGTATTATCGCAGTAGCCTGCGGCGGGAAGTAGCAGTACAACACCCGTAGATTTGCAGGTAATGCGGATGCCACTGACCTCGCCAAAATGCTCCCATGTGTAATCCTCATTGTTCTTTAGCGCACAAAGCGCCTCCATTTCTTTCCGAGTAGGCATTCTCCATTTGCCGCCAAGCTGCACATGGGCTGCATCATCTTCAGGGTCAAGTACCGTCTTGCCATCAGGTGTTCCTTCGCCATCCCAATAATCCGTATTGGAGGCAAGGCAATATTTTGTCAGCTTATTTGAAGCGCCGTTACACCATTTATATGACGCCCAATCATATCCGGCACTCTTTCCATCCTTCCATGTCAGCGGATCCTGACTGCTGTAATAGGGGTCAACTTCACCCCAAGCATAATAATCACCATAATCCTCCGGCTTCTCTGCACCAAGGTTGCACTCGGCCCAATAAAGCTTGTATGTTGTACCGTCCGCTCTGGTCAGCTCCATGCCCAGATCGACAGCGCCCTTGGGCGGAAGAATGGTGACTGCGCAATCGGCCTTGATGCTGCCAGACTTGGCCGTAACGGTCGCTTTTCCAACTGCTACGCCTGTAAGTTTTCCATCCGAAACAGTAACAATTTTTGCATCTGAGGATTCCCAAGTAATGTCTGCGGTAGCATCCGAAGGCACCAGCGTTGCTTTCAGAGTGGCGGTCTCGCCACGGAAAACGGAAATCTCTTTTTCCAGTTGAATGCCTTTGAGTTCAACAGTGGCGGATTTTCCACCATCTTTTTTGCAGCCAGCGAACAACGCAAGCAGCGCTGCAAGAGCAATAATCTTTTTCATAGGTCAAAGCGGTTATTGCGCCCTATCCTTGTGGATAATGCGCATGGATTAAATATTAAAATATTGAGTATTAGCGGCTTATTGCCCCCCCCCAGTGGAGGGGTAACGAATGACGATGGTATGACAGAATTGTACCATAGACATACAAATATAGTGTTTTTTCTTTAAGACTAAGACAACCGGGGAGGGGGTCGAATTTCCTTCGGGGGTTTGGATTGTCAACCTTGAGCTGCTGCTGGCGTACTGCCGGGATCCAGAAAAAGGATGACTTCGCTGATTTTGAGACGGTAGATGAACAATGAACAAGCGCTACAGCATACTCCAAGGAATAAGCTCACCCTCAGAAGTACTCCTGTGCTGGCTTCCGCCATAGACAACTTGACGATGGTCTTTGTCCTCCCCGGAGAGATTGCCCCAGTACTTTAGGTTTTTAAAGAACTCAGAGCTATAAGTCTGTCCCGACTTGATTTCAACAGCATCGATGTGGTCGCCTTTGTTCATCAGTAGGTCAACTTCGTTGCCATTCGAGTCTCGCCAAAATGTGAATGACGGACGGTCTCCTTCATTGAACCCTCGCTTCAAGAACTCATTGATGACCATATTCTCGAAAAGTCCTCCACGGAGGTAGTGATTGGACACTTGCGATGCCTGCTTGATTTCGAGGAGCGAACACGCCAATCCCGTATCGTAGAAATACAACTTGGGAGTCTTGACAAGTCGCTTGGAGAAGTTCCGGTAATCTGGTTGCAGCAGGTAGACGATATAGCTGGACTGCAAGACGGAAAGCCAAGAGTTTATGGTGGGAATCGTTACCCCGCACTCTGTTGCAAGCGAGGACATATTAAGGAGTTGGCCTATTCTACCTGCACACAACTTGAGGAGCTTGACAAAAGTGGAAAGGTTTCCAATATCCTTCACTGAACGGACATCCCGCTCTACATAGGTGTCAATATAACTTGGATAGAAGTCTCCGGCCGCCAGACCGTTATCGTACAGTCTTGGGTAACTCCCATTAAAAATTTCCTCATCAATACTCTGAGGGAGAATGCCGCCATCACGCATCTCGATATGGGAAAAAGGCAGAAGTGTCAGGATTGCCACCCTTCCTGCAAGCGACTGGTCAACGGAGGAGAGAAGCTGAAAGTTTTGTGAGCCCGTCAGGATATACATCCCATTCTTGCCTGCCAAATCCGAGTGAGTCTGGAGATAAGACAGCAGCTTCGGAACCCGCTGTACTTCATCAATGATGGTTTTTTCCGGGTACTCTGAAATAAAGCCACGCGGGTCTTCCTCTGCATAGCTGCGGTTGTCAGACTCTTCCAGTGAAACGTAAGAATAATCCGGAAAGGTATGGCGCACGAGAGTAGACTTGCCGGACTGTCTCGGCCCGGTAAGGAGCACGAATGGGAATTTGGTAGAGAGATACAGCAATTTTTCTCGGAGGGTTCGTTCTATCATGGCTCTATATTTTTATGCAAATATAAACTTTAATTTTAGAATAACATAAAATGAGCGAAAAAATATGCAAAGCCGATGCCACCATTGAAAGCGGAGGCAAGGTCTACACCATCGCACAGCTGAAGGAGATTATTCCGCCTCACAAAGATGGAAATCCGCTGACTATAGTTCGGATTATTGCTGCGGACGATGTGCTGATGGGCGCCAGAGGCCTTTCTGAGGACAAAGTTCTGTACTACAACCTAGATGCTATCATCTCAGTCGGATACAAGATTAATTCCGTTCAAGCCACCAAATTTAGGATTTGGTCCACCTCTATTTTAAGGGAGTATATGCGCCAT
>JAFUVU010000043.1 GCA_017477465.1 Bacteroidales bacterium | reverse complement strand
TATGTTTACGACGGTAAGATGCACCCGGTGGACTCCAAGGAAATCGCCTTCATCATCGCCGGCCGCAACGCCTTCAAAGAGGCCTTCCGCAACGCAGGCCCTAAGATTCTGGAGCCCATCTATAACGTAGATATCATAACCCCCAACGAGTATGTCGGCCCTTGCATGAGTGACCTCAATACCCGTCGCGGCATGATCATGAACCAGGATATGGACAAGGGCTTCACCGTCCTTCACGCACGCGTTCCGCTTGCAGAGCTTTACCGCTACTCCACCATCCTGAGCTCCCTCACCGGCGGCAGCGCCACCTTCCAGATGAAGTTTGCCGAGTACGTCCAAGTTCCCGCCGACGTCCAGACCAAACTCCTCGCGGAATACGCAGCCCAGGAGCAGGAAGAAGACTAATCACTCTTTTCAAAAAGAATCCGGACTCTGTCTAAGAGCCCGGATTTTTTGTATCTTTGCACTTATGAAGGATAAGTATTTGCAACCCCTATCGATTTCCATCCTGCTATCATCGGCCGACAGCATACTGCTGGAAGCCAGCGGCCAGGAAGGTTTCCATGTAGATCCGTTTGACCCCGGTTTCGCTCCGGAATATAATTCGCCCGGACTATGAAAAAGATAATCTGTCCTATGCTGGCAGCCGTGCTGCTGCTGTCCTGCGGCAAGCAGGAACCTTTCCATGTGAGCGAGCCCGCATCAACCTCAGACCCCTGGACCGTAGTCACATGCCAGGGAGAATTGGGGCCGATGGGTGCCCCGTCCACCCTCGTGGCCGGATTCGAGACCAAGGCCGGCGTCAGCCTTAACGGCGCCGGGACCTACGCCTCCTGCTTCTGGCAGAGCGGCGACAGCTTCAATATGCTGGCCGTCCGTTCGGACCATTATTACCAGTGGGTCCCTTATCAGACCAGTGAGGAAGGCGCAAAAGTGGAGTTCACTACAAACTACAGTTTCAGCGACGATTATAAAGGCAACGGCTATTATTCCATAAGTCCGGCCGATGCATTCAAGGCTCTGGGCATCTACAACAGCACCGAGACAGCCTTCAGGCTGCTTGTCCCTACGGAGCAATCGGCAACACCCGGTTCCCCGGACCCACAGGCTATGGTTGCGATGGCAAAGACCGTCGAACAGACGGACAGCCCCGCCTTCAACAATGTCGTGTCGCTTCTGAAATTCCGCCTTTCCGGCGCCCTCGTGGATAAATTGCAGAGCATCAAGTTCACGGGAACGAGAAACCTTGCAGGCACGCTGCCCGTGATTATTGATGCCGACAATCTTCCGCAGATCCTCACCGGAGTGTCATGGTCGGGCGACGTGCTTTCCCGCAGCGTCACCCTCAGCGGCAGCTTCCAACCCGACACGGACTATTACCTTGCGCTTGCCCCCAGCTCGCAGGAGGGCTTCACAATGGTCTTCACCTGCGAAGGCGGCAGCGTTACTAAGACATCGGCCAAAACATTGACGCTCAATCGTTCACGCATTACCGATTTTGGCACAATCAACATCGGCGACACGTACGATCCCGTTGAGGCGCCCCTCACTCCGTACATGCAGGCGTCGGTTGCCGGCGCAAAGCCTGTGACCATGGTAGTGCTCCCGGACGGTTACGTAGAAAGCGAGCTTGACCAGTTCGAGCTGGACGCCAAAGCCGGCATTGACGCGCTCTTCAGCACAGAGCCTTTCAAAACCTACCGTAACTTCTTCACGGTCTGGATTTTAAGGGTGGCGTCCAATGAATCCGGCGTCAATATTACCGACGGCAATGGCACAATAACTACGCCAAGGGACTGCTACTTCAAGTCAATGTGGGGCGAAAGCACCTACAACGACATGAGTGCCGACGATGAAAAAGTCTTCGCCTATGTCGAGGACCACTGCCCCGACATCATGGACGGCAGTCACACAATAGCCGAAGTCCCCGTACTGATAATTGCCAACGACTCGCGCTACGGCGGCATCAGCCGTAACTGGAACAGCGGAAAAACCTATTGCATAACTTCCAAGGCCAATGGCAAATCGCTGTCCTGGAGGTATGCCAGCAAGGGCTTTGAGGCAGTCTCCGCCACCGCAGTTCCGCCGGCTGTGAAAGAAGTTACCGATGCCGAAAGGGAGCTCCAGGGCCTGAACAATGGCGACTGGAAAAACGTCCTTGTGCACGAATTCGGCGGCCACAGCTTCGCCAAATTCATGGACGAGTACTGGTACGAAGACTACGGCTCTCCCGTATCGGCCATATCGCAGCACAGCAATTCAGTGCCTTTCGGACTCAATATATCGGCATCCGGCAGCGTTACGCCTTGGGATGAACTTCTGTCAAACAGCAGCACCCTGCTTGCTAAAAGCAGTCTTTACAGCCGCGTAGGCGTGTACCAGGGCGGTGCAGTGTGCATGTTCTACCGTTGGCGCAGCGAACCCATAAGCTGCATGATTGACAATCGTTTCTACTTCTCAGCCTGGCAGCGCTGGCTCATTGTCAACCGCATCATGAAACTTGCAGGAGGAGAGGCATACACGCTGGCAGAGTTCCTGGCAAGCGACGTCCCCGACGATCCGCTGCGCGATGGTCCCATCACCCTGCCGGCCCCTATGCCGGAAGGTGTGTCAGACATTGTTCCGCCGTATCCCATGACAATGGTTCCGCCTGTTTTAGAAGACTTTTAATGAAAAAAATAAGCCTATTTATCCTGGGGCTCTCTCTGCTGTCATGCAGCGGGGGAGCCTCTTATCATTCAGACTATATCGCCCGCAGCAAAGGCCCTCTTAAGGCTTTCATGGCTATTCCGGAGGAGGCGTCGGCCAGTGAAAAAGAGGCCTTGGAATTCCTTTATGCCTACATGCCCAGTGCCGACGTAAGCGACTATCCCTCAAGTTTTTATCTTGAAAACGTGCGGGCGGCCATGAAGGTTCGCGACAGATGGAATGTCCCCGAGCGCGAGTTCCGTCACTTTGTGCTGCCGGTACGCGTGAACAACGAGAATCTGGACGGCCACAGGGCTGTTTTCCAGCAGGAGCTGCTTCCCCGCATCCAGGGCCTCCCGATGGCCGATGCAATCCTGGAAGTCAACCACTGGTGCCATGAGAAGGTGACTTATCAGCCCTCCGACGCCCGCACTTCATCGCCCCTCAATACCGTGAAGAACGCCCTCGGCCGATGCGGCGAGGAATCCACCTTCACCGTTGCGGCGCTGCGCAGCGTCGGCATCCCTGCACGGCAAGTTTATACGCCCCGCTGGGCGCACACAGACGACAACCACGCCTGGGTGGAAGCCTGGGCCGACGGACAGTGGCATTTCCTTGGCGCCTGCGAGCCCGAACCGGTGCTGGACCTTGGCTGGTTCAACTCTCCTGCTTCCCGGGCCATGCTCATGCATACCAAGGTTTTCGGCAAGTACGACGGGCCCGAGGAAGTGGTGCTTGAAAGCCCCAACTACACGGAAGTAAATCTGATAGACAATTATGCCAAGACCGCGCGCGTAAATTTTCGCATAATAAGTGCCGACGGCACCCCGGCCGACAGCGCCCGCGTGGATTTCTGCATCTACAATTACGCGGAATTCTACCCCGCAGTGACAAAATATGCCGATAAGGACGGCCGTACCTTCATCAAATCCGGCCTGGGGGATCTTCTGGTCTGGGCCTCCAAGGACGGGCACTTTGGCTATAAGAAGGTATCTTTCGGCAAGGATGAGAACGTTGAAATCAAGCTTGGAAGGGTTCCGTGGGGCACTCTTCCCCTGAAGGAGTCTCTTACGATTGTCCCTCCTCCGGAAAGTGCCAATACTCCGCCGGTCAGCGACGAGCAGCGCGCACTTAACAACATTCGCTTTGCAAGGGAGGATTCCCTGAGGCATGCCTATGAGGCGGGCTTTCCAACTATGGATGAGGCGCTTGCGTTCACTGCAGAGCAGGGCTATGGGCATCACATGGCAAACGTGCTTGTGCAGTCCCGCGGAAACGCCGAGACCATCAAGGACTTCATGGCGGCCTGCGGCAATCACGAGCGTATAGAGGCTGTCCTGGAGGCCCTCAGCACCAAGGATTTGCACGACGTCTCCCTTGACATCCTGCAGGATTATTACGTTGCCGATAACTTCCTTGGCGCCCGCGTGGAAAACGAGTTCCTCACGCCGTTCTACGGCTATTTCCGGGAGCATTTTACGCCTGCACCCCAGTCGCCCGAGGCTCTTGTCGGCTGGGTGCGGGACAGCATAACAGTCGAGGATAATCCCCTGGCCTGGCGTATTCCCATGTCGCCGCAGGCTGTCTTTGAGACGCGCAGCTGCGACGCCCGTTCGCGTGACATCTTCTTCGTATCGGCCGCAAGGGCGCTCGGCTTCCCAGCGCAGAAAGACCCGGTGACCGGCAAAGTGCAGTATCTGCAGGAAGGCCGATGGCTGGATGTGTCCTTTGGCGGCGGCAGCGTGGCATCGGCCCCTTTGCAGGGGACATTGCAGCTTAGTTACTCCGGGCGCAATTCGGTTGATAACCCTAAGTATTACAGCCATTTCACGCTTTCGCGCATTGATGATGGGCGCCCCAGGCTGCTCACCTTTGACGAGGGCGAGCTTGACATGGGCGGCGGCGTTGACTGGCAGCACGTTTTCAAGGACGGCTGCACTTTGGACGAGGGGCTGTATCTTCTGGTGTCGGGCAACCGCCTCTCCGATGGGTCCGTGCCTGTGACGATGCAATTCCTGCGAATCGAGTCTGGACAGACGACGGTGGCGCCACTCATAATCGACGAACCTTCCGGTAGCGTGCCTGTAATCGGCTTCCTGGACGCGGAATCGCTCTTTACTTCTGCCGATGGTTCCGCGCGCTCCATCCTTTCGGCGACGGGCCGCGGTTTTTACGCCCTGGCTATTTTGGATCCGGGGAAAGAGCCTACTAATCATGTGCTTAGGGACCTTGCCGCCGCTAAGGCCGAGCTTGACGCCTGGGGACGGCCCATCGTGCTGCTGTGCCAATCGGCCTCTTCGCTGGAGCGCTTGCAGCAGGAGATTGCCGCCGGGCGCTACGGTACGCTTCCTTCCAACGTCATCTTCGGGATCGACGCTCCTTCCGGCAGCATCGGCAAGGCTTTGATAGGTAGTCAGAAGCTTGGCGGCCGCCTGCCGATAGTAGTGCTTGCCGACAGCTTCAACCGCCTCTTCTTCTGCTCCGAAGGCTACACAATCGGCCTGGGCAACCAACTATCGGCCAAAATCCGTGGCACGCAACCCCCAATCAATCAATAACTTCCTGAAATCAAGTGTGACTTTTTGCCACACTTGATTTTCAGATTTCGTTGAGTATCAGGCGTTTGCGTGTCGAGGGTGGAAAAAAGTTAAAAATATCGCTTGCGATATAATTTTTTTGTCGTATATTTGTGTCGTGAACGATATAAACCACTTAAATAATATGAATACACAAGTTTCTATCCAAGTACTTCAGGCCTACGCTACCGGCCTTGCTGCCCAGAGCATGCAGCACAAAGTTCAGAGCAAAGTTTTCAAGTCCATGGGACTCACCAAACTTGCCGATAAATACGCCAGCCACTCAACGGAAGAGATGGAATGGGTTGACAAGTTCATCGACCGCATCATCGACCTCGGCGGCGAAGCCAAAGTAGAAGCCACGGAAGCTCAGACCATCTACAAAGATCCCGTAGCCTTCATCAAGGCCGATCTGGAAGTCTCAGAGCGCGAAGTACCCCGCCTGGGCGAAGTAACCCTCTCCCTTGCTGCCGATATGACCACCTACGATCTTATGAAAGGCTATTATCAGGACGAGGAGGAAGACATGTTCTGGATGAGGGGTCAGCTGGAGTTAATCGAGTGCATCGGCCTGCAGAACTGGCTAATCCAACAGCTTTAATATATGAGATTTTTAATTTCGGCGGCGGTGCTGGGGATTCTGACCCTGTGTACCGCCTCCGGTCAAAACGAACGAGACATGGCAACGATTTACGACTTCAAAGTTCAGAACAACAAAGGTGCGGAAGTTGACTTCTCCGAGTACAAAGGCAAAGTTGTGCTTATTGTAAACACTGCTTCCAAATGCGGTTTCACCCCTCAGTACGACGGCCTTGAGGCCCTGTACCAGAAGTACAAGGACCAGGGGCTGGTAATCATCGGCTTCCCTTGCGACCAGTTCGCAGGCCAGGAGCCCGGTTCAAATGAAGAAATTGCCGAATTCTGCCGCCTCAATCACGGCGTCACCTTCCCGCTGATGGCAAAAGGCGATGTCAACGGCGCCCAGGCTCAGCCCATCTTCGAGTATCTGAAGACCCAGGCTCCGACAGAGGAGTACAACGGCCTTAAAGCAAAGGCAGCCTCTAAGCTCTTTAAGACAATCTCCAAGAGCGTGGAGAAGGACAGCGACATCAAGTGGAACTTCACAAAGTTCCTGGTGTCCCGTGACGGACAGACAGTGAAGCGTTTTGCCCCCACCACCGAGCCCAAGGACTTCGAGAAGGACATCGACGAGATGCTTTAATCCCTATGCAGGAGCAGTTAAAGCTGGATAACCAGCTCTGTTTCAGGCTGTACACAGCATCGCGGCTTATTACGCAGGCCTATCATCCCCTCCTTAGCGAGATAGGCCTGACGTATCCGCAGTACCTGGTGATGATGGTGCTCTGGGAGCACGACGGAATGCCTGTGAACGACATCGCCAAGCGCCTGTATCTGGAGACGAACACCATTACGCCGCTGCTCAAGCGCATGGAAAGCTCGGGCATGATTACCCGCAGCAAAGGCGCGGCCGATGATGGCCGACAGGTAATAGTAAGACTCACGGAAAAAGGCAAAAAGCTGGAGGACAAGGCCTCCTGCGTGCCCTTCAAGCTGGGCGGCGCAGTGGCTTGCCGCAGCATAAACGAAGAGACCGCCCCGCAGCTTTTCGCTACACTGGACGATCTCATTAAAACGCTAAGCGAATAGAGAGATCTCTATAGATTCTCCGCCGCTTCTACTGCTTTGAAATAACGGTAGGAAGACACTTTCACCTCGCTGATTGAATTTTCGTCGCAGACGATTGTTCCGGCGGGGTGATTTTGCAGTCCGCTCAGGGTGCAATAGTGGGACATCGGCCCTTCAATTGCATCTTTCAGGGCGCGTGCCTTCTTGGAACCGAAGGCCAGAATCACCACTTCGCGGGCGCTGAGCACAGTTGCTACGCCAACCGTAAGTGCCTGGGCCGGAACGGCCGACGGGTCACCGCCGAAGAAGCGGGCGTTCACCTCGCGGGTGTCCTGGGTGAGCGTGACAACGCGCGTACGGGAGGACAGGGAGGAGAAGGGCTCGTTGAAGGCGATATGGCCATCCTCGCCCACTCCGCCAAGGAAGAGGTCGAAACCACCTGCGTCCACGATGGCCTTTTCATAGGCGGCGCATTCGGCCTCGATATCGGCAGCGTTGCCGTCGAGGATGTGGATGTTTTCGGGCTTCTCGTCGATATGGTCGAAGAGGTAGCGGTGCATGAAGCTGTGATAGCTTTCGGGATGCTCTACGGGAAGTCCCACATACTCGTCCATATTGAAGGAGATGACATTCTTGAAGGACAGCTCCCCGGCCTTGACCATGCGGATAAGCTCGGCATAGGTCTCGATAGGCGTGGAACCTGTGCAAAGGCCGATTACGAACGGCTCGCTGGTGCGTGCGGCTTTTTCTTTGATTCTGGCTGCAATGTAATGGGCAGCCCACAGAGAACCCTCGGCGGAGTTCTGACGGATGATAACTTTCATAATGATAAATGTTTATAAGTTAATAACCGGAAGAACCTGCAACGGCGGCAGTTTCTTCTAATATAATTTCAAGAAAACTTCAATTGCTTGATATTCAGCCATTCCCAGCTGGTCGTACAGCTTGGCTGTGTTGGAGGTGCGCTCCTCGGCCCTTTGCCAGAATTCGCGCGGATCTTCGCCCGGGAAGGGGACGATGTCTTTCTGCGAAAGGTGGCGGAAGATGGCGTGACGCTTTTTCACAACCTCGTCGGGGGACAGCGGAACGGCCATGTCCACGCGGCCGAGTTCCCACTCCATCCAGGCGCCGCGATACAGCCACACGTGAGTGTCGGCCATCCAGGCTGCGCCTTCTTCGCGAAGCTGGTCCATGGCTTCCATTGCCGCCTCTGTGCACACACGGTGGGTGCCGTGAGGGTCGGCCAGGTCGCCGGCCATGAAGACCATGTCGGGCTTGATGTCGCTGAGGAGCTTCTTGATTATGTCAACATCGGCCTGGGTGCGGGGATTCTTCTTGATGCCGCCGCTTTCGTAGAAGGGCAGGTTGAGGAAGTGGGCGTTGGTATTGTCGTTGAGGCCGAAGGAACGGACTGCTCCGCGGGCCTCGCTGCGACGGATGGCGCCTTTCATCTCCAGCAGTGCGCGGGGTTCGGGCTCGCCGGGTACTTTGCTGTCAACCAGGCGTTTAACTTCGTCGAACTTGTCGGCAAAGCCTAGCTGGAAGGCGGCGTCCATGTGCTGGAGTACTACGTCGTCGTGGACGGCTACGTTGCCGGAAGTTTCGTACGCTACATGCACATTGTGCCCCTGGGACACCAGACGGATGAAGGTGCCGCCCATGGAGATGACGTCGTCGTCGGGGTGCGGCGAGAAGATGAGCACGGTCTTGGGGAAGGGCTTTGCCTTCACGGGACGGGTGCTGTCGTCGGCATTGGGTTTGCCGCCCGGCCATCCGGTGATGGTGTGCTGGAGGTCGTTGAAAACGTCGATGTTAATCTTGTCGAAGGAGCCGATTTTTTCCAGCAGTTCGCCCAGGTTGTTGTTCAGATAATCCTTCTCAGTGAGCTTGAGGATGGGCTTGCCGACGGTCTGGCACAGCCAAACGACTGCTTTGCGCACGAATTTGGGCGTCCAGTCGCAAGGGCCGACCAGCCAGGGAGCCTCGCTGCGGGTGAGAAGGCTTGCCGCGGTCTCGTCCACGTAGAAGGAGATGTGGTCGTGGGCCTGCAGGAGCGATGCGGGGCAGTCGGCGGTGCTGGGGCCTTCGGCAATTGCTTTGACTGCGGGGGCTTTATCCTCGCCCCAGGCCATCAGGATTATGCGTTTTGCGCTGAGCATAGTGCCGATGCCCAGGGTTATGGCCTTGTCCGGCGTTGCGCTGAGGTCGTGGTTGAAATTCTTGGCCTGACGCTTGCGGGAAGGGTAGGAGAGGCGGACGGTGCGGGTGCGCGTCTTTTCGTTCGAGCCAGCTTCGTTGAAGCCGACCTGTCCCTGTTCGCCGACGCCGATGACAAGCAGGTCCAGCCCGCGTGCGAGGGCGTCAAATTTGGCGCAGTATTCGCCCAGCGATTCCTGAGGGACGGTGCCGTCGGGGATATGGACGTTCTCCTTGAGGATGTCCACCTTGTCGAGCAGGGCTTCGTGCAGGCGGAAATTCCGGCTCTGTGCATCATCTTTTGCGCAAGGATAATATTCGTCGATGGAGACCACTTCCACGTTTTTGAACGACACTTTTCCGTCACGGTAGCGGCGTGCAAGCTCGTTGTAGAGTGAAGTGGGGGTGGCGCCTGTGGTGAGGCCCAGGCGGAACAGGCCGTCCTTGTGCTTGTTGATTTCTTCTACTATAAAATCTGCGATTGCGTAGGATGCGGGACGGGATTCCGGATATACGTTGGTCCAGATTTTTTCGTAGGTGTGAAGAATGCCTGAGGGCAGGTTCTTCTCGATGAGCCCTCCTTCGTAGGGAAGGGTAAAATGTTTAGCCATAGTTATTTAAGGATTTTTTTGATTCTGTTTAGGTCTCCATCTACAGGTGCGGGCTTGATGCCCAGAAGTTCGCAGAGCAGAGGATAGAGGTCGATATTGCGGAAGGCCGACTTCTCCCCGGGGGTGAAGGGAGCCTCGTATCCTTTCTTGAAATCCGGGCCGATGGCGCGGAAGGCAACCATCATCTCCGGCTCCGTGCAGTCGTAGCCGTGGCGGCCCCTGCTGCTGGACGGATGAGTGTCGAACTGCCAGCCAAGGTCCGGGCTTACTATTATGTCGCCGATTCTGTCGCTTGTGCCATAGCACAGATACTCAGGTACTTCCCCGTGCTTCCAGACGCTTATGTGCTCGATGCCCTGCAGGTGGTTGTAGAGGCTGTCGGCATAACCTTCCTTAGCGAAAATGCTTGTAGGATTGTTGCCGATGACTTTGTCCACCCAGCCCTCCGGCACTACGTCGGTGATTGCGATGAAACGCTCCGGCGAGACCTCGGTCATGCCATGGTCGCCGGCTACTATGAAGTTGATTTTCTTGCTGAAAGGGAGTTTCATGAGCCTCAGGTAAAGAGAATGCATGAGGCTGTCCATGTGCTCTGCCATTGCCTTGGTTTCGGGGCAGATGGGGCCGTACATGTGGCCGGTGTGGTCCGGCTCGTCGAAGTAGCCCATCACAAGGCGGGGACGCTCGCTTTCCGGAAGGCTGAGAAGGCGGATGATTTCATCTATCCTTTCCTCGAAGGTCCAGTGCGGATCTTCGTCCCATTTGCGGTAATATGTGGGGTAGGTGTCGCAGATTGGAATATCCGAGCCTACCCAGTACACGTTGCCTGTCTTTACTCCCTGCTTCTGCGCTGTCACCCAGATTGGCTCGCCTTTGTAGTAATAGGGGTCGTACCTGCACTTCTGGTCTCCCATTGAGTATTTGTACTGTCGGCCCGGGTCCCAGAAACTGTTGTTTACGAGGCCGTTATGGTCAGGGACCAGGCCTGTTACCATTGTGTAATGGTTGGGGAAGGTTGAAGACGGGAACGAAGGCTGCATGCGCGCTTTAACACCCACGGTTGCCAGCGAGTCGAAGAAGGGCATGTCGTAATAATCCGCATAGTCCCAGCGGCTGCCGTCAAGTGAAATGATGACTGTGTAATTGTCCCTTTGGGCTTTGCAGGAGGTGGCGAGTACCAGAATTCCTGCAAAGAGAGTGATGAGTTTTAGTACTTTATGCATACGTCAGAAATAAAGACTCACAAATATAAGAAAAACGCCGGAAAGAGTGGCTTTTATTTTTGTGTAAATATCCTTATTTTTGTAAGACTAAGTGTATAACCTATGGAAAAAGACATCCAGAAACTTCAAAGCATAGCCAGCCAGGTGCGCCGCGACATTGTGCGCATGGTCACGGAGGCCAAATCAGGCCATCCCGGAGGCTCCCTGTCCACAACGGACATACTCACCGCCCTCTATTTCGGCGTTATGGACCACAATCCGGTCACATGGACGCGGGACGGCAAAGGGCAGGACCAGTTTATCCTGAGCGCAGGCCACTTGGCTCCGGTCTATTATTCAGTCCTTGCGCGTGCCGGGTATTTCCCTATCAGCGAGCTTGGTACGCTCCGCAAGATGGGTTCCCGCCTGCAGGGACACCCTTCCGTGCGTAAAGGCCTTCCGGGCGTTACGCAGGCCTCCGGCTCCCTTGGACAGGGCGTTTCGGTTGCCGCCGGCCTGGCTCTTGCCAAAAAATTCGACGGCGACAAGCACCACGTGTACGTCCTCTGCGGCGACGGCGAATCCGAAGAAGGCCAAATCTGGGAAGGAGCGGAATTCGCAACCCATCACAGCCTTGGCAACCTTATCGGCATAACTGACTGGAACGGCCAGCAGATCGACGGTCCCGTGGAATCAGTCTCAGGCGGCGGCGACCTGCAGCTCAAATGGCAGGCCTTCGGCTGGAACACAATCACGGCCGACGGGCACGACATGGAAGCCATCCTGACGGCCTTCGAAAAGGCTCAGGAGATGGGCAAGAAGACAAATCGGCCCACAATGATTCTCTTCAAGACCGACATGGGCCACGGCGTCGACTTCATGGCCGGCACCCACAAATGGCACGGCAAAGCTCCCTCACCGGAGCAGTGCGCAGAAGCCCTTGCCCAGCTTCCCGAAACCCTTGGCGACTATTAAAACAGAAGTGATTATGAAAAAGTATATCGACACAGGAAAGAAAGACACCCGCAGCGGTTTTGGCGAAGGCCTGCTCCGCGCAGGAAAGGCCGACGAGCGCGTAGTAGCACTGACTGCCGACCTTAAAGGCTCCCTCAAAATGGACGCCTTTGCCGCCGAATTCCCGGACCGTTTCATCCAGTGCGGCATTGCCGAAGCCAACATGGTGGGCGCAGCCGCCGGCCTTGCCATCGCCGGGAAGATTCCCTTTATCGGCTCATTCGCCGAATTCGTGACAGGCAGGGTATATGACCAGCTCCGCCAGGAAGTTGCATACGGCCTCACCAACGTCAAGATTGCCTCCTCCCATGCTGGCATCACCCTCGGCGAAGACGGCGCAACGCACCAGACTATGGAGGATATCGCCCTTATGCGCGCGCTGCCCGGCATGGTTGTCGTAAATCCTTGCGACTATAACCAGACCATGCAGGCCACTATCGCAGCCGTTAAGTACGACGGTCCCGTGTATCTTCGCTTCGGCCGCCCTTCCGTGCCCAATTTCACTGATCCGGAGCAGCCCTTCGAGATTGGCAAAGCATACGTAATGAACGAAGGCAAGGACATCACCGTCTTCTGCTGCGGTCACCTTGTATGGGAAGCCCTGAAAGCAGCGGAAGCACTTGAGGCAGAAGGAATTGGCGTAGAGGTTGTAAACCTTGCCACCATCAAGCCTTTGGACGAGGATGCCATCGTAGCCTCCGTCAGCAAAACCGGCCGCGCCATAGTGGCCGAGGAGCACAACATGGCCGGCGGTCTGGGCGAGGCCGTTGCCGGTGTGCTTGCCCGCCTGAGGCCCACTCCGCTTGTGTTCATGAACGGTGAGGACAAATTCGGCCAGACAGGCTCTCCGGCTGCCCTTATGGAGCTCTACGGCCTGGACGCCGCCCACATTGCCGCAAAAGTTCGCGAAATAGTTAAATAACTATGAATCAATTACGTAATATCTTCCAAGGCTGCGTTTTTGCGGCCTTGGTTTTTGCATGCTCCGCGCCTGCGCCAAAGCCCACCGGCAGCTCAGTACCCGACCTTGGCTGGCTTTTCCTTGACAAAGGTCCCTACACCCTTACCACCAAGGTGGACGCCGCTCCCGGCCCCGCTTCCTTCGCCCTTGTGACAGATCTTTCCCTAATGGCCGATGCGCCGGAGGTGGTTCTCAGCTCCGATGTCCAGATCGGCCCTGACAGTACGCTTACTGTGCCTCTGGGAGCTTTGAAGCCCGGTTTTTACCAGGTGCGCCTGCGGGACTCCGTGCGCTTTAACATCGGCGTAAGGCCCGACGATGTAGTCAGCGCCCCCGACGCCCTGGCCGATTTCGACGCCTTCTGGGCCGCCACCCTGGCAAAACTTTCCGAAGTGCCTCTGCAGCCGGAGCTTAAGCCCGTCCCCGAATATTCGAACGATGTGCGTAGCTGCTACGAAGTGAGCTATCCTTCATTTGGCGGGGCTGTCTCCGGCGGCATCCTTTCGGTGCCCGTTGCGCCCGGAAAATATCCGGCAATCATCTCCTACATGGGCTATGGCGCCGAGCCTTTCTACTTCGATCCCTCGTCCAATCCCGAGCGCATAGAATACCTCGTCAGCGTGCGCGACCAGGGCATTTTCAAAGCCGGCCAGGACCGCTGGATCGACCGTGGACTCGCCTCCAAGGAAGAATTCTACTACCGCGGAGCCTTTGCCGATGCGGTCCGCGCCATCGACTTCGTAGCCTCCCTTGAACAGGCCGATACTTCCCGCATCGTAGCCTTTGGCGAAAGCCAGGGCGGTGCGCTAACCTTTGCGGCCGCTGCGCTGGACAAGAGGCTTAAAGCCGTGGCACCATCAGTGCCTTTCCTTGGTGATTATCAGGACTATGCGCGCATAGTCTGGTGGCCGGTGCACGAAGTTTTCCAGGCCGCCGATGCGGAAGGCATCTCCCGCGAGGATCTTTTCGAAATGCTCAAGTACTTCGATATCAAGAACTTCGCTCCTTCGGTGACTTGCCCTGTTTACATGTCGTTCGGCCTGCAGGACCCTACCTGCCCGCCGCATACCAACTTTGCCATTTACAATAACTTAGGCACTGCCGACAAGCGCTACCTGTGCGTCCCCACCTGCGGACACGAAATGTGGCAGCAGCCCCAATGGTCTGAGGAGAGGAGCGATTTCCTGGAAGCGCACATTAAATAGCGACTTTTTTAAGGTCTTGCTAAATCAGGCCAAGATCATTTGCTTTGCGGAGCATGTCGGAGACGTTTTTGACGTCCATCTTAGCGTAGATGCGCTGCCTGTGAGTATTCACGGTATGGACGCTAAGGAACAGACGCTCAGCTATTTCTGAGGCGGAGAGCCCTTCGGCGCTAAGGCGTATGATCTCAATCTCGCGCTTGGACAGGCCGATATCGGCAATTTTACGGCCCCTTTCTATGAGGATGTCCCCCACGTATGCGGCGACATCCTCATTTATTGTTTCAGCGCTGGCCGCTATTGAGCGGCAACGCTCGCGGATGTCTTCGGGAGACAGGGTGGCGGCATCGATTGCAAGCTGCTCAATCTCTGATTTATAGGCGTTTGTGGGCTTTTGCAGGTTCTTTGACAGGAGGGTGATGAGTTGCTCTTTTGTGTCGTTGATTTGCAGAAGTTCGGCGTTTCTTCTGCGGGCGCTACGGAGGTAGTTGGTCACTATCATGATGATGGCGACAGCCAGCAGGATTATCATCAAAAGGATGGTAATCTGATAGTTACGGCTTTCGATGGCGCGTTCTTTCTCCTGCACTTCGAAGCGGGTCTCCATCTCCTGCAGCACTTCGTCCGACTTCTGATTCATGTAGCGGGTAATTTCCCTTACATAGTCGTCGTGCGTGTCAAGGGCTTTCTGCGCATCGCCAGTGCGCGTATAGAGGCGCACCAGCCTGTCGTCCAGCGCGCTTGCCATCAGATGCTCGCCCTCCGGCAGCGCCGCCCGGGCCGATGTGAAGTACTCCAGCGCCTCGTCGTTCCTGTCGCCCTGCTGGAACCAGCGCGAACGGAAGAGGAAGCCGTTGCGGCGGAGACGCTCTATGCCGCAGGAATCGGCAATTGCCTGGCCGCGGTCAAGATACTCTCCGGCGGTGCGGTAGATTTCCCGGTCTATGGGATTGCTCCAGCGGTTTTTGTTGATGTACAAGGAACCGGCTACTAAGTTGGCTTCCGCCTCTTCCTCGCTATAACCTTCTTTGGAGGCTATGCCGATTGCTTCCTTGGCGTACTCCAGGCCTTCGTCGTTGCGGGCTGTCTCGGGTGATATTTCCGCATAGGAGCACAACTTTGCTTTCGAGATTAGGATTCCGGCAAGCTCCTTGTTGTGGCCGTGCTTCCGTGCAAGTTCCTCTGCCTCAAGCGCTTTTTCCCATGCATCGGCATCGCGGCTCGTCATTATATCTACGCCTACGATGCTGGACAGCGCCTTGATTTGCATAAGAGGGTCGTCCTCCGACAGTTCCAGCGCCTTCAACGATTTTTGCATGGCCTGTTCGAATTTTTGCGACGCAACGTCTTTGGCGGCTTGTTCAATTAATGTGGCGGCGGGGGTCTGCAGCGCGTCATTGCCTGTCTGTCGGCAGGACAGAAGGCTAAGGAGCAGCAGAGGAATTAGTTTGACGGCTTTCATAGTAGAACAAAGATAGTTAAAAAAACGCTCTGTTCAATTTGTGCAGGTGCCACTGGCGTCATAGAATGAAGGTTTTTGTAAGGAAATGACAAGCAAATACTTATTTCTTGAAAGATTCTGACAAGGATTTTGTCTTGGGTATGGATTATTTTTGTATTCGAGGAAAACTATCTTAAAAACTATGCAATACTTACCTTACTTTAAACCGGAGACGCAGGCTTTCACCTTTCAAGGTGAAGGCGTAGTCTGTGGCAGTGCGCTTAACTTCAGCAGTACCGAAGGCAGCGCCGGCGACCCCATCAAAAATGACGACATTATTCAGGGAGGATCGTTCTGATGAAAAAGTATATTTTGCTTTTTGCGGCATCGGCCGCTGCGCTTTTTTCTTGCGCCAAGAAAGAAGAAAACGGTCTTGATAAAGAGCCTGTTCCATCGGCAAAAGGACGTGTGATTGAAGTCCGGGTCCTCGAGACCAAAACCGAGATTTCAGGTAATGACGAGGATGGCTACCGCTTCAAATGGAAGGAGGGGGACAATATCGCCCTGCTGGAATATGTGTACGAAAATCACGGTTCGGAAGCGGAAAACGCTACAGACTGCAGCGAATTTTATTCCGAGGGACTGACTGCCGACGCCGAGACCGCGACTTTTACCGTGGATCTTAGTACCCAGCTGAGCAATCCGTCGGCAGGAAAATACCGCTATGTGGCGATTTCGCCTGCGCAGGTTTCCTACTACTGGTCCGACGAAGAATATTATTCCGAGACCTGGTCCGACTCCGAAGCAGCCCTCCCGGTGCATCCGGTGCTTAACTTCTATTTTTCCACCTGGCAGCAGCCTACAGCTACAAGTTTTGACCCGCAGGCCGACTTCATAGTCTCGCAGCCGATGGCTCTTGACGCCCGTGCCGAAAACAACATTTCCCTTAATTTCGGCCGAATCGGCGGTACGGTGAAGATGACTCTCACGGGCCTTCCGGCCGGCGAAAAGCTTGTGTCCGGAAGATTGTATCTGGACAGTGACTATGCCGTGGATGCTCCGCTTGAATTTGACCTCGAGCGCGGTTTGGTGAGGCAAGTTAATTTAAATCAGGGAGGCGAAGGAATGATTCCGGTCGGTGGTCCGGAAACTTATGTCCAGCCAAGCCTCAGCTTTGAATGTTCCTCCAGCGATATTTTCGTGGACAGTGAGGGCAAGGTGGATGTATGGCTGCGCGTTCCTGCCGGCAAGATTGACCAAAAGCTGGGCGTCGAAGTATCTACAATGCAGTACGACATGGCAAATGAGTCTTACATCGGCTCTGAACACAGCTATGTCAAAAACGTTGACCTTGCTGCCAAGAACGCCGCCATCAGGTTCGAAAACGGCAGGATTACCGAGTTCTCAGTGGCCATGGAAAAGGCCCCGGAACTGACCCTCAGCTATACTTATGTCGATTCCAACGGGCAGGAGCAAACGAGCAGTTCCAATTCCGGACTGTCTATCGACCCCTACTTCTCGCCGGATGCCGGTACTCTGACGCTGGATGTTGACTACACGGGAGACATCTCCGAAGTGACCGTCGATGCCTCATACTGCGATTGGGCTACGGCCACGCTCGACCCTGCTACCGGGAAAATCACCCTCCAGTATGATGCGAATCCCACATACGAGACAAGCTATGCTTCGGCTTACGGCATAGGTACCCGCAGCGGCTCCATAGAAGTCAGGGCTGGAACTCTTAGCCAGTATGTTTACATCAGCCAGTTCAAACGCGATTTCCGCAATGTGGGGCAGACATGGACTGCATATATGCCTTGGTTCGGCGGAGAAGACAGCTCCGAACTTGTGTGCAATTTCACTCCCGATATTACCTGTGACGACCCCTCCGTCAGCTGGACTTCGGAGCTTTTCAAAGACCGGAACGGACTATGGTGCACCCGCATAAATGTCACCGCAGCGCCTCTGGAGGTAACGGGAAGCGCAGTAGATGCCGATGTTGTAATAAGCGACCCGCTGAATAGCTCCAAGTCGCTGACAATAAGGGTTAAGCGATTCAAGAAGCTGGCCCCCGGAAAGTACTGGATGGTATCGGAAGGTGAAGATTACTGGTATTCAACCTATATTGACAGACGCGTTGACAGCGAAGAAATCATCACGCCCTATACCTTCTCACTGGAGACAGGCGATCAGCCTACGGCATCAAAGATGCTTACTCCCACCAGCCAGGGCATGCTTGCTACGCTGTTCAATTTCGAGCCCATTGAAGGCAGCAACAAATATTATATCTACGTCAACTTCGGCCTTGATGCGGAAGGGAAAGAGATTAAGCGTTATTTGAGAAAGGGCAGCAACATGAGCGACCTCAATCAATTTATCGCGTACAACAAGTTTGGTGTCGTACGTCTCAATCCTCTGGAGCCGGACACCTGGTGCGAATGGGATGTGTTTTATGTAGATGACGTAATTCATATAGTCTGCGATGCCGATTCAGAAGGAAGCACGAATAAAGTCGGAGTGCTTTGCATGGGCGACGCATCTTACACTGGAACAAGCTCAGGAGGCTGTCTTATCGGCTGCTTCATCGGCTCATCCCTGACCTACAAAAGCAGTTTCGACTACTACGGCATCTCAGGGGGAAGTGAATTGATGAGAAAATACGAGATTGTTCTCGTGCCCTTTGACGAGAATGCGGAACCTCTTCCTGTCGCAGTGACAGGCGTAAGCATCGAACCGTCCCAGGCAGCGGTCGATCCCGGCGAGACCGTGCAGCTGAGCGCTGTCGTAACTCCTGACAACGCCGCCGACAAGTCCGTCACCTGGACCAGCAGCAAAACTACCGTGGCTACAGTTGACGAAAACGGTCTGGTAACGGCTAAAAAGCCCGGAGAGACCGTGATAACCGTCACAACCACAGACGGTTCCTTTACGGCAACCTGTACGGTGACCGTGAATCCCATCCCGGTGACCGGCGTTGAGCTGAACAAGACGACAGCCACGCTGAAGGTTGGAGAAGAACTGTATCTGAGCGCCGAAGTGCAGCCCCAGGACGCAAGCAATAAGAATGTTACCTTTGAGGTCATCACCGGCAAGGACGTCATTGAGATGGAAGAAACCGGCATGATGTACGCTCAGTGGTTCAAGGCAGTAAAAGCCGGTCAGGCATATATCCAGGCAACAACTGCCGACGGCAACTTTACGGCCATGTGCCATGTTACTGTTGAGGAGGATGTGAAAGTCGAAGAGATTCAGCTCAATCCTGCAAGCCTGACGCTGGATCCCGGCCAGAAAGCCGATTATTACGACGGGGTTGTGGCTACGACAAGGCCATATACCTATAAGGTGCTGCCCGCCGGTGCCGCGAATCAGAATATGACAGTAAGTTCATCTGATGAAAGTATTGTCACCGTAAGCAACCAATACAGCTTCCTGCAGGGAAAATATTATACGATTACAGCCGTAGCCCCGGGAACCGCTTCCATAACATTCGCCGCGGATGACGGCTCCGGCATATCGGCTGTGCTGCCTGTTACGGTGAATGCACCCACTGCGGTTGAAAGCATTGCCCTCGCAATAACGGAAAACACCGTGTATGAGGGCCAGGTATTCTCTCTTTATCCGATTTTCACTCCCTCAAATGCAACCAATCAGCAGGTGAACTGGAGCAGTTCCAACCCGGACGTGGCCACAGTAGACGATTACGGGCAGGTTACGGGCGTGTCTGCCGGTACGGCCGTGATAACCGTAACATCGGCCGACGGCAACTTCACAGCCACCTGCACGGTAACTGTGAATCAACTGGTTCTGGAGACATCGGCAACTGTGGACTTGGGTCTTCCTTCCGGGCTCATTTGGGCCAACTGCAATACGGGAGCAACCTCGCCGGAGATTTATGGTACATTCACCAATTGGGCCGACATCGTACCAAATGAAGGCTGGCAGACTCCTACCAAGGCGCAGTTTGAAGAACTTATTGCCGAGTGTGTTCATTCGATTCTGATTTACAACGGTGTCAAAGGACTGCTCTTGACAAGCACGCACAACGGAAAGCATCTCTTCTTCCCCATGACGGGTATGGATTACAGCGAATACGGCCGCCAGGGAGAAGGGTACTACTTCATGTTGTGGACGGCCACGGAAGAAGGCGATAACGCCTACGTTGCCGCGTACGACGGCCAGACCTTCAACGTGAACAATGCAATAGGCAAGGCAGAACTGTCCTGCCCGATGAGGGCCGTGAAGCAGCTGTAGGGTAAGGCCCCGCATAACGCATTTTTCCCCATTTTCGCGTAATGCCAAGCACCTCGGTGCCTGGCATTACACGTTTTTGAGCTATTATGCGTAGCGCGGAGCACTCTGACGGTCTCCCGCGGTGCATCATGCCCACTTGTCGGCAACTACCGGAGGACGGATATCGCCCAGGTACTGTATCTCCACAAGGAACCACTGGCCGGTGCTGGGTTTCATGCGAAGCCTTACCTGACGGGGATTGTCGGCCCCGCCGGAAGTCAGGAAAAGATTGGCCCAGTTCTCGTTTTCAAAGGAATAAGGGTTGGAAGTGACTTTGATTTTGTAAGGCTTGTCAGGAGTGTAATAGTTTTGCGGCGTGGCGCCATCGAAGAAAGAATTCACCTTGTAGAACTTTCCGTCCATGAAGCGGTCCGATATCATGGAAATATCCATGTTCGACATGGGCTCCGGTCCTTTGAGATAGTTGAGCATGGCTATCGAAGCCTCGCGGTCCGCTTCGAAGCGCGTGAGTGCGAGCACCGACAGTGCGGCCACTGCATATACATCGTACAGAGCCGCTTCCGGCAGCTTTTTCAGTTCCTCCACGTTTGCAGGCAGAGATTCGAAAGTATAAGTCTGCGTGTTGCAGCCCACGTTTTTCTTAAGTTCGTCCAACTTGTCCATGCCCGGAATATTCTTCATGATTTCCTTCCCGGCGATAGAGCGGACAACATTTGAGATAATGCTGTTAAGAATGCCCATATAAGTAAGTTAAAAGGTTAGCATTCAAAGGTAACTGCTTTCTCAGAAAAATGCAAGAACTTACTGTCTCGATTGGATGTTTGGGCTCCCATGACAACGTTAAATATTCACTATTTGTGCCAACGCTCAATTTCGGGTGAAAAATGACGTTCGATTTTGCAGAATGCGAGGCACCCGGGTGGCCGGCATTACGGAGGATTGTCTTATAAGATTTGCAAATCCCAAATTCATTGAGTAATTTTGCGCAGTACATTGAGTAAAATTGGAAATTCTAAGATAACTTGCTATGTATCAGAGGAAACAATACTATACTTTATTCTCCAGGATGCAGGAGAAAAGGCGTTTTATCCAAGTGATTACCGGCCCTCGTCAGGTTGGCAAATCCACCCTGATGAAACAGGTAGTAAACGCATTAGGAATTCCTTTTGTCTTTTATCCTGCAGATGCAGTCCCCGCCACCCAGCTCAACTGGGTCAGCGACTGCTGGGAAGCGGCCCGTGCAAAAATGCGAGTCCAGGGTCTTAAGGAGCTTATCCTGGTTATCGACGAAATCCAGAAAATCACCGGCTGGAGCGAGGTGGTGAAAAAAGAATGGGACACCGACACTTTCAACGATGTCAATCTCAAAGTTATTCTTCTGGGGTCGTCCCGCGTAATGCTGGACAAAGGGCTCTCCGACAGCCTACAAGGCCGATTTGAACGGATCATCCTCTCCCACTGGTCCTTCTCCGAGATGAGGGACGCCTTCGGCTTCACCCTGGACCAGTATGTATACTATGGCGCATATCCCGGCGCTGCGGAACTCATCGGCGACGAAGACCGCTGGCGGGATTACATAACCGGCTCTATATTAGATGCGACCATCAACAAGGACATCCTTGTGAATGAGAAAATCGCCAAGCCGGCCCTGCTCCGACAGGCTTTTGAACTGTCGGCAGCCTATTCCGGAAAGGAACTGTCCCTTACCAAGATGATCGGCCAGATGCAGGATGCGGGCAACACGACAACCATCACCGGTTATCTGAATCTTCTTTCCCAGGCAGGCCTCGTCTGTGGTCTGAACAAGTATGCCGTAGATTTGGCCCGGAAGAAAAACAGCGTGCCCAAGCATCAGGTATACAACAATGCTTTGAAGAGCATCTACTGCGAGAAGCCTTTCCCGGAAGCAGTCCAGGACCGCCCTTTGTGGGGCCGATTGTTCGAGTCCGCCATCGGCGCACACATTATGAGCTACGCCTATGCCGGTGATTACATGGTGTATTATTGGAGGACAAACCCAGGCTGCGAGGTAGACTATGTGCTGGAGAAAAAAGGTCGTGTGGTCGCCATCGAAGTAAAAAGCAATGACAGCCCCGGCAATAAAGGGCTCGCCCAGTTCAAAGCCCAATACCAGCCCTACCTTGCCCTTGTCGTGGGAGAAGGCGGGATGCAGGCGGAAGATTTCCTCAGCATCGATCCGATGACCCTTTTTAAATAATAATCTCCTGCGGTTTTGGGCCGCAGGAGATTATTGTAAATGGCTGATAATCAACGACTAATTATTCTCTTTCCAGTAATAATTGTCCGAGCTATCTTTTTGGTTGAGAGCGGGAAGTTTGAAGGCGGAATATGCTTTGTTGTTCCACCAGGAGGCGCTGGAGAGCTGGAGGGTAAAATCGTAGCTTTTATTAGTTTTTGAGTCGTTCAGTCTAATCAGAATGGCCTCGACCCCGGTGTTGACTGAAAAGTCCGTAAGAGCAAAGCACAGACCTCCGTAATAGTACGGGTCAACATAGTTGTACAGGGCTCCGGAATTAGAAAATTGAAACGATCCGTCATCGAGAAGGGAAGAGAGTCGATATGGATTCTGGAACGCCACTGCAGAATTTGCATTCTTTTTTACTTGCAGGGTAAAGCGATTAATTTCCTGATTATTCTCCTCATTAGAAGCATAGGTATCATAAATAGTGCTCCCGTCCCGATGTTTGGGCTCCATATAAAACTGGACCATCTTTTCTTCGTGAGGGACCATGTTGATGGTCGCCGTCAGTTTCCCGTTTGAAACAGTATACGGGGCTTTTTCGGCTATGAGGTATAAACCCAAATAAGATGTGCCTTTGGCCGTTTTATAGCTGAGGCCCGATGTCCTGTCTATATATCCGCCAATTTTATCTATCGGAGCATAAACTGCGCTGAGGATTCCCGAGGTTGTGGCCGCCACGACTGATTGGGCATCTCCCTCCCAGGAATCTACCAACCATTTCTTCTGACTATTATTGTACTTAATCTTTAAATAACCGTGATAATAGTAGTCCCCGTTAAAGAACACATAGATGACGTCATTGTTGGCCCAGGCTTTCTTGATGCCTTTTACATCGGGCGTACCATCCGTTACGGTGAAATCCACTTCCAGTAAGATCTCATCTTCCGATACGGGAGCCATCGGCTCCAGGTTTTCGGGTTTGCTGCAGGCAAAAGCAAATGCAGCGATGCAGAAAAGAAGTATATACTTTTTCATAATTTGCATTTTTTAAAAGAGAGGTACTTCTGTGTCTCCAAACGGATTAGGATAACTGCCGACGCCCAAACCGTCAGCATCCACTTCACTGGCACACACCACCCCTTCCGGGGCAGCGTAAATCACCTCGATCAAAGGTGAAAAATAACGTTCAATAATTCTACATCCTCGAGGCTGTTTTACTCACCGGACTGCCGGCTAAAATAACGCCGACACTACACAGTACCGACATTAGTATTTTTGCAGGGTTAACCTATAACCAATGTAATTATGATTTACGGATATGTTCGAGTAAGCTCGGATAAACAAACTGTTGAAAATCAGCGTTTCGAGATTCTCAACTTCTGCAGCAGGGAGGGTTTGGGTGTCGATGGCTGGATAGAGGAGACCATAAGCGGCACCAAGAACTATAATAAGCGGGCGCTTGGCCGGCTTCTCAAGCGATGCCGGAAAGATGACTTGATCATCTGCGCGGAGCTGTCGCGCCTTGGCCGAAGCCTTTTCATGATTATGGAGATTCTGAACCTGTGCATGCAAAAGGAATGCAAGGTGTGGACCATCAAGGACGGCTATCGGCTCGGAGAGGATATCCAAAGCAAAGTCCTGGCGTTTGCTTTTGGACTATCGGCCGAAATTGAGCGCACGCTAATCAGTCAGCGAACCAAGGAAGCGCTTGCGAGGAAGAAGGCCGAAGGAATAAAGTTGGGCCGACCCAGGGGGCGGCGGAACAGTCCCGAGAAGTATAAACTGTACGGGAAGGAAAAGTACATCAGGCGTTCTGTGAGGAGCGGTATGTCAAAACGTAAGATAGCCCGTGCATGCAGAGTTGACAAGAACACTCTCTTGCGGTATTTAAGGGAAAAGATGCCGGATTTGCTCAAATAAGCGCATCGAGGGAGCAAATTACTGAAAAATCATTAACCAAAAGTCCATAATACAGGCCATTTTTGCGATAAAGAAAAATGGCAATGTACTGGGCGCTCATAGTAATCCTTTATCTGGTCTTGATAGTCGGGGCCTGGCAGCTTCTTTGTCGAAGCCGCAAGGAACATGAGGCCGAGGTAGATACGCTGAAACAAGAGATCGCCCGCCTTCGTGAAAAGTTGGCTCTGCTAACTACTAAGCCCGAAGAAGAGACAACGACTTCGCCTGATGATCTCTTCCTTAAAGAAGTACAAACGCGTGTCAATGAGGCGATTGATGCTGGAGATATAAGTGTCGATTCAGTTGCGCTGCGAATGAATCTGGGCACCCAAACCTTCCGCAGGCGCCTGCAGAATGCCGCCGGAATAAGCCCAAAAGATTACATTCTTTCGCTGCAGATGCGTAAAGCCGCAAGCATGCTCCTGATGCAAAAAGACGTGAATATTCAGGAGATAGGCAGGAATTGCGGTTTCGAGGATGCCAGTAGTTTCAACCACGCTTTCAAACGCATCTATGGCTGCTCTCCGGGCCAGTACCGAGACGGCTTGATAGAAAACAATAAGCCGAAAGCCGAATAATGTAAGAAATTGACAAGGACAATTTCGCGCGTATGCTATATTTTTGTAAAGGGAAGAATTTGTATAAAAACTATAAGCTTATGAAAGAAAAAGAACGTTATTTTTCACCCGAAATTGAGGTGATACAAATGCGGTCGGAGGGCGTGATTTGTGTGTCGGGGACGACCGACGAATTTGGAACCGGGGAACTGCCCGGGTTCAGCTTTGAGACTATTACCAGTACATCCTTTTAATCGTGACGGCTATGAGATCTAAATCATTTCTTTTTGCACTGCCTCTTGCGGCAGCACTTGCGTTTTCCTGCACCAAGGAAACTGCAAAACCCGAAGTAGGAACCGAGCCGTCCTCCGCTGTCGGCGAAAGCGGTCAGGTCATAGTCCCGTTCACGGCCGAGGCCGGTGCCACCGAGACCAAGGTGGAGATGAGCGGCGGCAGCACCGCCAACATTGTTTTCTCTGCCGGAGACAAGCTGATGGTGTTTCTGAATGGTTATGTGCAGCCATCTATCCTTACGCTTAAGTCCGGGGCCGGCCAGCGCTCCGCTACCTTCAGCGGCAACCTGACCCTTGCGGAAGGTAAGACCGAGGCCGACCTGGCAGGAAAGAGACTGTTTGCATCGCTGATTCCTGAGGCGGGCGTTTCTGCAGGGATTTTCACATACGATCCTTCCACGAAAAGACTTACGGTCGATTATTCCAAGGGCGTTATTGATTCGGATCTCGAGGCCCTCGTAAGCCGTACGATTATGTATGATGGCGAGACCACGTATGAGGCCAGGAAGTTCTCCTTCAGAATGCTGAACAGCTATGTCAAGATGAACGTGACCGTACCGTCGGAGGAATCCGATCTGGCGAGGGATTATACGGTCTCGGCCACATACGATTACCATATTCGCTCCAAGGCGAGCAACTGGGGCCTTGGATGGGGCGGAGAAAATGAGGCCGCCACCGTCAGCGGCACGTTCCGCGCCTCCAACTCCACCAGCGGCACGGCATATCTGGCCATCCTGGCCGACAAGTCCATGCGCATCGAGGATGACGACGTCATATACGACGAGGTGAAGATTCAGATCGGCATGGAAAATGACTACAAGGAATACGGCCTGACCGGCGGCATCATCGACAAACAGGTCATCGTGCCGGGCAAGGGCTACACGAAAGCCGTCACCCTGAAAGATCCGGACAACGAGGATGTGCTGCTGGGGCAGCCGGAGTCGGTGAGGAACAGAGTATTTACGGGATCTAATGATAAGGATGGGAATGGTTATCTCAGCAAGTATGAAGCGGCGCAGATAACAAATGACATTTCGTTCAATAGTCTTACTGAATTGACGAATGCTTCCTTTCTTTATTATTTTACCGGGCTGACTTCATTATCGGGGAACAACTTCTATAACTGCTCCAACATGACTAGGGTGAATCTTCCCAAGCATCTTACAAGTATTGGAGTTGAGACATTCTCCGGCTGTACATCCCTGAACACCTTCAGCATTCCATCCGGAGTGACTAGTATTGGACAAAGGGCATTTGAGGGGTGTTCTTCCATTAATGGTATCCAGATTCCGTCCAGCGTAACGGAAATTGGAAGTCAGGCATTCATTGCCTGCTCCGCTCTTACGGACGTGTATTTTGAATCTCCCTGCAGTCTTACATCGATAGCTTCGGGAACATTCCAAAATTGTACTTCCCTGGACGGTATTGACCTGCCCTCGAGTATAAAAACGTTGGAAGATAGTGCATTCGAGGGGTGCACTGCACTTATGTCTGTTTCATTGGCCAACATCAATACGATTGGGGAATATGTTTTCAGAGGCTGTTCTTCCCTTGACAATGTATCTACTTCGCCCGGGACAACAGTAGGAAAAGGCGCATTCCGAAACTGCACCAGCTTGAAGTCGATAGTCCTGAGCCCGTTGTTATCGGCGCAGGCATCAAGTATAGAGCCCTATACTTTTGCCGGGTGCACATCGCTGGAGCATATTGAAATCCACTATTGGTTCACTTCCATCGGCGCTTCCGCCTTCGAGGGATGTACGTCACTGACTGATATAGAGTATAAAGGTGGGCCCACGAGTTCCAATCTTGAAACCATAGGTAATTCCGCATTCCGGGACTGCTCTTCTCTTGTTACCGTTGAAATACCGCATAAAGTGACATCAATAGGAAACCATGCTTTTTCGTATTGTGAGAATCTGAAAACGGTGTATAGTTATCCGACCACACCACCTTCCATTACTAACCACGCGAGTGATGTCTTTGTGGGACATGCATCCGGGTTCATCATCTATGTCCCTGAAGAGTCATTAGTTGCTTACCGGTTGAACAGTGCAGGGTGGAATTACTATCACCAGCAGAACTGTATTCAAAAAATGCCCTAACTAAGCCTTAAAACCCAACACTCCGCCCCGCAACCTCCCGCTACGGGGCGGTTTCCTTCCTTTTTTGCGGGATGCCAGCCACCCAGGTGGCCCGCCACAGCGCGCCCTAGAACAGCGTGGGCCCCCAGTCGTCGAAGTCTACGGAGGGGGTGTTGTCTGGGGCAAAGATGGCAAGAATGCGGTCCTGGCATTACACTTTTTAAGCTATTTTGCGTAACAGCTATAACTTTAATAGCCGACAATATAAGATGGATTCTTTGCCCGGGACTCAGCCAACACTCAGTTCCCGCAAAAAAGGTCAAAAATGCGGGAACTCAAGCCAAAAATACTGGGAGGGTTTGCTGTGAGGTTCAATAAATCATCTAATCAAAAACTATGAAAAAATCAAAATTTATATTACTTTTTCATATGATTTGTTTATATTTGTATCCGGATAGATAAAGGGATTTTTATGAAGAGAAAAATTACACAGCGTTTAATTGACTGGAAAAATCGGCCTGGGCACAAGCCTCTTATTCTTCAAGGAGCGCGCCAGGTTGGGAAGACATATATTCTGGAAGAATTTGGAAAAGAGCATTATAAGAATTATGTCAAGGTAAGTCTCGACCTGGTTCCGGATGTGGGCAATTTCCTGAAAAGCAATATTAATCCTATGGAAATCATTGCCTTTCTTGAAGCCTTGTACAACGTGCGTATCCTGCCACATGAAACGCTGGTTATCCTGGACGAGATTCAAGACTGCAAACGGGCCCTTCTTGCATTGAAGTATTTCCAGGAGGATTATCCGCAGTATGATATTGTTGCGGCGGGGAGTCTTCTTGGCGTAGCCATAAATCAAGGCAATAAACCGGAGGAAGAGGACAATAATGAAGAAAATGAGGAATTCTCTTACCCTGTGGGCAAAGTTGATGAACTAAGCCTTTCCCCCATGGATTTTGAGGAGTTCCTATGGGCTACCGGCAACGATATTTTGGCACATGAGATACGTGCCCATTTTCTGTCGAATGAAGCCATGCCCGCTTCGGTGCACTCCCTGGTGCTAGATCTCTATCAGAAGTATCTTGTAGTTGGGGGAATGCCGGAAAGCGTGCAGAAGTGGGTGGATACCAATAGCTATTTAGAATGCCGAACAGTACAGCAATCGATTTTGGTTGGATATAATGGCGATATGGCCAAATACGCAAAACCGGCCACTACTGTCAAAATAAGAGCTTGCTTCAACAGTATTCCCGCCCAACTGGCCAAGGAGAATCGCAAGTTCCAATACAAACTGGCCATGAAAGGCGGAACGGCCAAAATCTTCGGAGAAGCCATCGAATGGCTTATTCTCTCAGGCACTGTACATAAATGCAAGCTAATTTCTCACGGATTCATCCCTATATCGGCACAAGAAGACGACAGCGACTTTAAAATATACATGTCAGACATCGGCCTGTTGAACACCAAAGCACAGATGCCGGTGCCGATGCTTCTGAACTCTATCGAAACTGATAATACATTCCTCGGATCCGTGGCCGAAAATTACGTAGGGCAAGCTCTGAGAGCTAATGGAATCACGCTCCGATATTGGAAAAACGACAATACGCAGGAAGTCGAATACGTCTTGCAGGACGGGGCAAATGTAATTCCG
Organism: Bacteroidales bacterium; assembly: GCA_017477465.1. GTDB lineage: Bacteria > Bacteroidota > Bacteroidia > Bacteroidales > UBA932 > Cryptobacteroides. The sequence continues at coordinate 7,975 of JAFUVU010000043.1, read as the reverse complement.
GTCGAAGTCAAAAAGGGTCGTAAGGTGGACGCTATCAGCCTGAACAACTTCAAAAAAACCTACAACTGCCCCTTCGCCTACCGCATCTCCGGGAAAAACTTCGGATTTGCGAATGAAATAAAATCAGTGCCTCTATACGCAGTATTTTGCATAGAGGCAAAGGAGGTCTAGTCTGGCCAGCCGATACTCAAATTCCGCAAAACCCTGGGGCGGCATTCCGAAGCTTATAGCTTGTACAGGTTCAGGCCGGTTTCCTGATCGGCATACCGGCCGAGGGCTGTGCCGGGCCAGGATTCCACCACAAGTTCGCAGGCGCCGTTGATGCTGGCCTCGAGAAGATGGCCGCCGATGCAGTTGTAGTCCTGTCGGCCTGCCGTTACGTGAACGTGAAGGTATGGTGCGCCGTCCTTTTCGGAGATGTTGCCGATGAGGGCGGTTATCTCCATCTGTTCGGCGAAGGTCTTGTCCACATACTTTTTTGTGGCGGGGTCCAGAAAGCGGAAAGTGGCCTCCGAGATTGCTCCGATGCCGTTTATGCTGCCGGCGAGGATGCCTTTTGCGGTGCAGAAATCGGCCAGTGCCGCCACGAGAAGCTGATGGTTGTCGATGCTGAGGACAAAAGTCCCCTCTTTTACTTCTTTATATTTGTACATGGCTAGAACATGTATGCTACCATTGCTTTTGCGACTCCGGTATGCGCTGTGACAGAAGATGCAGTGTCGCGGTCCATCAGGCCCTGGTCGTAGCTAAGGGAGACCCTGATATGCCGGATTATTTCAAGGCCGATACCGCCGCCCAGCATAACGTCCAGCCTGGTCATCGTGGGATAAGTCTCGAAGTTGGAAACCGAGCTTTTCGTATGAGCGTCAATGGAATACAAATCCACGGAAAGGGACGGGCCGGCGAAAAGATACAGGTCCACTGTCGATCCCAGCGGAATGAAAACTTTGCCGCGGACAGGAATTTCGAGGTAGATTTCGCCCAGATTCTTGGTTTCGTCGCCGCCGAAGTGGTAACCTGCAGAGCCGGCGAGGGATGCTCCTGCCGATACGCCAAAGCGTTTGCCCAGCCTGAAGGACGCCTCGGCCTCAAGGGAAAGGTGGACGGCGGAGGCGGATATAATATCGGCCTGCTTAAGGGAATAGACGCGGCTGCCGGACCCAACGCCGATGCTCACTTGTGCGAGAGCATCGATGGACGACAAGGTTAAAAAGGCTGCTAAAAAGATAAGAGCTTTTCTCATATTTTGATATACTTTAAAATCAGGTCCGCGGCCTCTTCTTCGCTTAGGCCGTTCATATTCAGGACGATGTCGTAGTTTCTGGTGTCGTACCTTGACGTGCCGGTGAAGCGTTGAACATAGTTCTCGCGCATTTTATCGACCTTCTCGATGGCCTCGACGGCCTTCTGGCGGGGAAGTTTCTGCTTTTGCATGACGCGGGCTATGCGCTGCTCCAGGGGGGCCTGGATAAGCACGCTAAGCTTGTTGGGGTGGTCTTTGAGCACATAGAAGGCGCTGCGTCCTGCGATGATTGAGGAGCCGGCATCGGCAATGCCGTGGAGGATTTCTTTTTCGGCCTTGAAGACGTTTTCGGGGGTGGCGGCGCCTTCGCCCACTTCTTCGCCGATGGTGTGCATGAGGAAGTTCTCCTGGCTGGCGTCCACGAAGGGCTTCACCATGCGGGCAAAGTCTTCCCACCAGCTTTTTTTCTGCCCTTTCAGGCGCTCAATTTCCTCAATGTCAAGTTGATACTTCTTTTCCAGGGCCTGGATGAGGAGTTTGTCGTAATAGGGGACATTCAGTTTGCGGGCAAGGATGGCGCCTACTGTGCGGCCGCCGGAGCCAAGTTCCCGGTTGATGGTAATGACGAATTTATCCTGCGTGTTCATTTATTATAGGCTTTTAATTCACAAAAGTACGAAATTTTTTGTGTAAGTTTGCACTCCTTCATTGTGCCGATATGAAATTATACAAAATACTCGTCCTTTTCGCAGTGGCTCTGTGCGCTTTTTCCTGCACGGAGAAGGATAACCCTGTAGACCCGCCTCAAACGCCTGAGCCGAAGGAAGTTAAGCTTACATTGAAGCATGAGGTCCAAGCCGGCTCGCCTTCGTGGACAATAGCTTGCAAAGTTCGTCTGTTCGACGAATTCGGCAACGCCGCCACCCTCACCCGCGACAGCGAAGGCCTGTATCCTGTCCCTGAGCCCCTGGGAAAGTACATCGTCCTCTCTCCCGAGACAGAATCAAGCTTCGACGGAAGCTTTCTTACGCTCACTTATCCGTCAAGCGTCGAGGCTTCATCGGCCGGAGTGCCCGGGACGCTGGCATTTGCCGCAGCCGCCGGAAAACAGAAGACGCTCACCCTCGAGTCTCTTTTCAGCGGCCTCATTCTCAGTTTCTTACGGGACGATGTCAAATCCGTCACCATCCGCGCCGCTGCAGGCGAATCCCTCTCTGGTGCCGTCCGTTACTCGCTGAACGGCTGGGAGGCCGAAGCCCTCTCCGACGGCGGAACGCTGCAAGTGCAGGCTCCGTCCGGCTATTTGAAAGCAGGACAGAAGTGGGTGGTGGTGCTGCCTCCCCAGACACTCTCCGGAGGCCTGGTCATCAGCGTCGAGACCCTCGCAGGCGATTATGAATATGCTCTGCCGGAGTCGCGTACGCTGGAACGCGGGAGGTTCGTGAGCGTTGAGGTGCCGGACGGAATCGGCCTTAAAAAGTTGTACGTGAACACGCCCGGCGGCGTCGGCATTTATTCCAAGGACAGCTGGGTGGAAGGCTGCAGCTTCAAACTGGTTGACATGAGCGGCAAGGTGCGCTACGAGAGTGCCGGCGTTTCCGTCAAGGGCCGGGGAAACTCCACCTGGAACTATCCCAAGAAGCCTTACGCCGTCAAACTTCCCGAGAAGGCCGACCTCCTGGGAACCGGGGCCGACAAACGCTGGGTGCTCCTTGCAAACTGGATGGACCGCACGCTGCTCAGAAACGACGTCGCCTTTGAAGTGGCGCGCCGCTGCGCAGGCCTGGAGTGGACTCCGTCGGGCGAATTCGTGGAACTGTACCTCAACGGCCGCCACATGGGCAACTACTGGCTGGGCGAAAAAGTCAAAACCGGCAAAGCCCGCCTCCAGGCCGATTTCCTCATCGAAATGGATACCTACTACGATGCCGTCTGGCGCTTCTACAGCAGCTATGGGCGCAGGGTGAACGAATGGGCCGCCGGCATGCCCGTCGGCATAAAGGAACCCGACGACGACAAGATGACAGACGAACTTTTCAACGAAGTCAAAACCCTTGTCGGGGGAGTGGAAGAATCGCTTTATCTCAACCAGGGCAAGTGGCAGGAACTGCTTGATATTGACTCGTTTGCCGACTGGTATCTGGTCCACGAACTCTGCTGCAACTTTGAGCCGAACCACCCTAAAAGCTGCTACTTCTATTTCCGCGACGGTGTTATGTACGCCGGCCCGGTATGGGACTTTGACTGGTATACTTTCCAGCCTGGCATCCAGGAGCTTAACATCAACCGGAGCATCTATTTCGAGAAACTTCTCTCGAAGCCGGAATTCGTCACCGCCCTCAAATCCCGTTGGGCAGCCATCAAGCCGCTTATTGCCGATATTCCCGACTACATCGATGCCAAAGCCGCCTCAATCGGCGAGTCCGAGGCAATTAACTGGCGCATGTGGCCCTGCACTTCATCCGGCGTAAATGGCGACGAAAGGCTTTCCTTCTCCCAGGCTGTCACTCGCATGAAAGAGGCTTTCACCTATCGCGTCAATGCTTTAGACTCTGAAATTCAGGGTTTGTAGCTGTTATTCTCAGGCAGGTCGTTGTCATTCTTAGGCAGCTTCCCTGCCGAAGAATCTCATTTGCTTTTGTTCTGATTTTTAGCGACATTTGTTGCAGACCTATTTAATATTCATTCTGCCATGAAAAGAATCGTTTATTTGGCCGCAGCGCTTCTGATTGCAGTCACCGGCTGTAAAAAAGAGCCCAAAACCTCCGGCGAGGAAAAACCTGTCGGCAAAACTCCCGTAACCGCTATAAGCTTATCTCCTACAGACCTCACGCTCGAAATCGGCGAGAAAGTAGTCATCACGGCAACCGTCACTCCTGCCGATGCCACCGACAAGTCACTCTCATGGGCTGCGGCACCCAATGACATTATAAAAATGCTGTCCGGCGAAGGGACTTCAAAGGAATTTGAAGCTTTGTCGGCTGGAAACGCCAGCATTGCAGTTTACGCCCTTGACGGCAGCGGTGTCAAGGCGGAATGCAGTGTCACTGTAAAAGCCAAGTCAGCTGTCCCTTCGGGAGCAGTGGACCTTGGAATCACGATGAAAGGTTCAGGCGGCACTACCTATAAACTCTATTGGGCCGACAGCAACCTCGGCGCAACATCCCCCGAAGGTAACGGCGATTACTACGCCTGGGGCGAGGTTAAGCCCAAAACAGATTACAGCTGGGCAACTTATGTTTGGTGCAAAGGTGCCTCTAATAAGCTGACAAAGTATTGTCCGACGAACTTACAGTCGTATTGGGCTGGCTCCGGTTCCCCTGACGGGAAGATTGTCCTTGACCCTGAGGACGATGTAGCTCACGCAAAGCTAGGCGGCAATTGGCGTATGCCTACCTTTAAAGAGTGGCAGGAACTTGGCAAATGCGAAAAGAAGGTATGGACTACCCAGAATGGAGTTAAGGGTATGCTTATCACCGGTAATAACGGCAACAGCATCTTCCTTCCTGCGGCAGGTTTCAAGAAAAATGACGAAAGCGCAGGTGGAGTGGGGGGCGTGGGTTACTATTGGACTTCCAGTCTTCGTTACGAGGATAAACCGGAAACAGCGTGGAATGGATTCATAAAAGAGGGAAATTTTTCCCAGGGTAGTCCCGAACGGTGCTATGGCTATCCTGTGCGTCCGGTTTATCAGCCCGCCGCAGAATAAAGGCACGCGGTGTTGTACAATAAACGCCTGACAGTTAGCGACTTAAACGAATTGACCTGCGCAGATTTGCATAGGTCAATTTGCTTAAAGTATTGATACAGTTTGTATTAACTTGCTTTGGTTTGCTCTAAAATCACGTATGCTAACAGCAGTCATGGTTACATCATTTTTACAAATATAATGAAGACTTAGATTTTACTGCATACGCTTGGAATTATAGTAATAATAGTTATATTTGTATGAAATTTCTAACAAATATAACTATGCAAGAGAATGACGGTAAATACATCTTCGGTGTGGTGAAGGTGGGCGAAAAGGGCCAGATTGTGATTCCGCGCGATGCCAGGAAGGTCTATGATATCAAGCCGGGAGATGCGTTGCTCCTCCTTGGCGACCAGAAAGGTATGGCGCTGGTGAAGACCGAAATCTTCCAGAGTGCAGTAGATCAGGTAATGGGAGACATCACGAAATGAGAAAGCATTGGATAGACAATCTGCGCTGGGTGACGGTCCTCCTGGTTCTGCTGTATCATGTAGTCTATTTCTACAACAATAAGGGCGTTTTCGGGGGAATCGGTGGTTTTGGCGCTTACCCGGACGTGCCTCAGTATCAGGACGTGGTGATGTATGTCCTGTATCCGTGGTTCATGCCGCTGTTGTTCCTTCTGGCAGGGATTAGTGCGCGCTATGCGCTGGAGAAGCATTCGGCGCGGGATTGGCTCAAGGCTCGCACGCGGAAGCTGCTGGTGCCGGGGACTATCGGCCTCTTCGTGTTCCACTGGATGGTGGGGTATTTCAATACGGTTGAGGCGACGAGGCAAGGGGTGTTTGACGGGGTTCCCGCTGTCGGCCGTTATTTCATTATGGCGTTTAGCGGCACCGGACCGCTCTGGTTCATCCAGGTTCTTTGGCTGCTGTCCCTGGTGCTGCTGCTTGTGCGCCGGATTGACGGGCAGGAACGTCTGCACGGAGCATCTGGCAAGGCTTTCTCTGTAAAGTATGGCCTTGTTTGGGTCATCCTCCTTGGCCTTTTCTTTTGGCTGGGCGAGAAAACACTCATCATGGAGCCCCGTCCTCAGTCGTTCGACGGCTTATGGAACCTGTATAAGCCTCTTTTCTATCTAGTGCCCTTCCTGCTGGGATACTTTGTCTTTTCCCATGACGCGGTGCAGGAGAAACTCTCCAAAGCCTGGATTCCGCTTATGGTCTGCGCCATTGTATCCGGGGGAATCCTTATCGGTACTACCTTCGGACAGGACAATACTTCGCCGCAGTATCTGGGCAGTCCTTTGAATTGCCTGTACGGCTGGCTGATGTGCCTTGCAATGATGGGTTGGTTCAAGTCAAAGTTTGACCGTACGGGGGCTTTCGCAGCCTATATGACCCGCTCCAGCTACGGCATCTATATCGTCCACTATTTGGTAATAGCCAGTCTGGGATATATGATGAAGATCTATACCCAATTACCGCCGTGGTCCATGTACGCAATCCTGACGGTCGCGGTGTTCACACTCTCTCCGCTGCTGTATGAAGTGATTCGCCGCATCCCCTTGATGCGTTGGTGTGTGCTAGGGGAAAACAGGAAACAGTCCTGATTTTGTGCAACTTTTCGTGCCACCTAAATAAACAAACCGCCTTGCCGCAAGCCTTGGGGCCTTCAATAAGAATAGCGCCCATTGCGTCCAATTTGTCACGGAGCATGCCGTCTGCGATTCGCTTTTTGTATTCCATATAATGCTTCTATCTACCTGGCAACGATATGAATTGGAAATGAAACAAACAAGACAATTTGGTTATTTGGCGGAAAATCGTTTGGTTGTTTGGCGAAGTTTTGTTTGGTTATTCGGCGGGATTTTGGGCCGTGTCCGCACTATGTAAAAACACTTAACAGGATTAAACAAAGGGAAAGAAAAGAGAATATAGCTTGTTGACTATCAATCTTGCTGGGCAATAAGTTGGATGTCCTGTCCGGACGGAAAGTCGTGGCCTATCCTGATGTCGATGCTACGGCTTTTGGCGGCCTAGCGATTAGTACGCTGCCGCCACCTCAATCCGAGATGACGGCAGTTCTATTATTCAGTCAATATGCCCGAAATCTAATTGACCCGGACAAAGTGTCGATAGTCTGAGCCCCACGTTCCCACGGAATACGTCGTTCCTTCCTTTTGCCAGACCATCTCCTTGGACGTCAATTTGACCAACGTATAAGTGACGTTGCTGTAGTCCGACATCTGCGGATTGATGGTGATGGTTCCCTTATTGATCAAGTCAATGGCATACGTTCCACTATAGTCGTGGGACTCGCCGCTAAGAGCGTCATAGACATGCATCTGATAGTGGTTACTTCCGTCAAAGGTGTACTCCACAGAGCCATCCATCGCAAAGACCGTGGGGTCGTATTGCTCAGTCCAGGTCCCTTCCAACTTGTTCACATCTATCTTCTCACACCCGCTCAGCCCTGCCACCAGCAGCGTCGCGCAAAGAACAGTTTTAAATATTTTCATCATAGTTCACGTTTTCTTATTAAACACACAGAAGACTAAAATACTGCTTCAAAATTCAAAAATTATTCATTCTTAAGCGCCTCCGCCGGATTGGTCCTGGCGGTCTTGAGGTAGTGATACAGCACCACGATGGCGCAGAGCACCCCCACAATCACCAGTGCCAGCAGGAACACCGACGGCAAGAAGCCCACCCGGTGGGAGAACTGCTGCAAGTAGTATCGCACTACCAGCCAGCCGATGGGCGCCGCAATCACATAACAGATGGCTACCGTCCTCAGATACAGCATCAGGCCTTCGCTGGTAATCTGGCCCATGTCGGCCCCGAACACCCGCTTTACGGAAATCTCCATCCGCCGGGCGGAACCTTCCAGAGCCCCGCCCGGCATCAGGAAAAAAGTGTTTATGTTTAACCTTGCTTATGAAAAGCCTACTCTTTTTTGAGTTCCGTTGCCGGATTCGTCTTCGCCGCCTTCAATACCTGCCAGATGACAGAGACAAAGGCGATAAGCCCGGTGAGCAG
>JAFUVU010000042.1 GCA_017477465.1 Bacteroidales bacterium | reverse complement strand
AATGTCTCAATAATGCCCCAAAAGTGCCCCAAAAATGGGTGGAGTTATTTAACTCCGCCTGCAAAAATACGCAATAGAAATCATTTAAACAAGGGTTTCTGGAGGGGTTTGTAGTTTTGATTCGAATCCGACTACCTCCACAAAAAACCGCAACAGACATAGTTCTGCTGCGGTTTTTGCTTTTTATATCCCAAATCGTATCCCCTTCGCGCAAGAAACGCGTCTCATCAAACTACTCATAATCGCATAAGTATCAAATAGTTTGCTGCTGTATCACCAACTGCTTTTTGCACCTATGCCATTCGTGCGGGGAAACGTTTTTCATTAAACGGCTCATAATTTCATCTTCGCACTCAGTACTGATGAGAGTTATGTCGCGCGCGACTGGATTGGCGCCTTTGTCAAAGCCCGGATTTACAGCGCGTTATAAAACGCCTCGAGCCAGTCGGCACAAAATAATAGCTCGAGTGGCTCGGGCTATTTTCTAAGCGCCTGATTATCAGCAATTTCAAAACAACCACGAGCCAGTCGCCTGCGCCGTCCAGAAACAACCCCAAGCCAGTCGCCTGCGCCGTCCAGAAACAGCCCCAAGCCAGTCGCCTGCGCCGTCCAGACCCCCCCGCTACTTCTTCTCGTACTCTTTCAGTGCGCTTAGGGCTTTGGGGCAGAGGATAAGGATGGAAATCACCGTTATCCAGGCCATCAGGCCGACGCCGATGTCGCCAAGTTGCCAGACCACGTCGGCCTCTCTTACTGCGCCGAAGATGACGGCGGCGAGCATCAGCGCCTGGAGAACGCGTATTGCAATCTTTTCGGCCTTTCCGTGAAGGAGGTAGATTATGCTGGATTCGGCATAGAAATAATAGGCCATGATGGTGCTGAAGGCGAAAAAGACCATGGCCACCGATACGAACTGCCTGCCGAAGCCGGCGAAGACGCTGTCCACAGCGCTTTGCGTATAATTGACGTAGTTGTTGGCCAGCTCCGGTGCGCCCGAATACAGCACTTCGCCGCCGGGGCCGAAGATGTTGTAAGTGCCCGATGTAAGGATCATCAGTGCAGTGGCGGTGCAGACGAGCAGCGTGTCCACATAAACCGAAAACGCCTGCGCAAGCCCCTGCTGGGCGGGGTGGGGGACATCGGCCGATGCTGAAACAATGGCGCCCGTACCCTGGCCTGCCTCGTTGGAGAAGATGCCGCGCTTGACGCCCATGGCGATGGTTGAGCCGATGATGCCTCCGCATGCAGCGTCCATGCCGAAAGCCCCGCGGAAGATGGCCCCGAGAACGGCCGGCACATCCTGATAGTGAAAAGCCACGACCACCAGCGATATGAGAATATAACCCGCAGCCATGAAGGGCGTTACGATGGTTGCAACCTTTGCGATGCGCTTGACTCCGCCGATTATCACAAGCCCCAGGACAAGCGCCAGCGCAATGCCGGAGACAAGCGGCTCCACCGGGAAGGAATTCTGAATTGCGGTGGAGACTCCGTTGGCCTGCACCGTCGGCAGGAAAACTCCTGTGCCGATAACGGTGACGATGGCAAACACAACCCCCAGCCAGCGCAGCCCGAGGCCCTTTTCGATAAAGCTGAAGGGGCCTCCGCGATAGCCGCTGTGGTGCGGAAACTTGTAAATCTGAGCCAACGTAGATTCCACGAAGGCGGTTGAAGCCCCGAAGAACGCCACCACCCACATCCAGAACACCGCCCCGGGCCCGCCAAAGGCAATGGCAGTAGCCACGCCAACGATATTGCCAGTGCCGACCCTGCCGGACAGCGCTATGCAAAAAGCCTCGAAAGAAGAAATCCCTTTGTCCGAGCCGCCTTTGCTAAGCAGCGAGCGCAGCATGGTGGAGAACTTCCGCACCTGAACGAAACGCGTCCGGAAAGAAAGGTAAAGCCCCGCGAGGATAAGGAGCCCCACCAGTGCGGGATTCCAAACTATATCATTGACTGCCGATACGATATTGCCCATCCTCACAAATATAACACATTTTTATTGATACTGAAAAAATTACCTGCCCGGAGAGGCATCCCTTCTTGCACTTATGCGCAAGATGCTATAATTTTGCGATATGGATAGAAAAACGAAAGGCTGGCAAGTGTCCGCAGTGAGCCTTGCCGCAATAGTGCTGCTTGTCGGCATTTTTTCCCTTGGCATAGGAAAACCCTGGAACGGCAGGGAACTGGACATCATCCACAAATCGGATTCGGTGATGTACGTAACCGTGCTGCCGCAGGACAGCGCCGTATTGCGCACCCCAAGCCGCAATCTAAGCCGAAAAGCCCTGAAATCAAAGGATTTGCAAATGCTACTGGAGAAGATGCTCCGCACGGTGCAGGACCCTTCGCAGGACGGCGTAGGCATTGCCGCGCCTCAGGTTGGCATCAACCGCCGCGTCATCTGGGTGCAGCGCATGGACAAGCCCGGGGAGCCGTTCGAGTGCTACGCCAACGTGCAGCTGGACAGCCTCTTCGGCAACATCACCCACGGCCCCGAAGGCTGCCTCTCCGTCCCGCCTAAACGGGGCTATGTCCCCAGGTATTCAGGCGTAATAGTGAGCTACATAAATCCCCTCACCGGAGAATCCTGCCGCGAAAAGGTGGAAGGCTACACCGCCATAATCTTCCAGCACGAGTGCGACCATCTGGACGGCCGCCTGTACATAGACAGGGCCGATACCGTCTTCACAGACAGCACCTGGGCGGCCGAGCGCGCCGCCTTCAGCTATAAGAAGCCGATTGATTAAGCCAGACCGCCGTTGATGGCGTAATCGGCCTTTACGTCTTCGTAGAAGGCTGCCTGGGCCGTGTCCATGTAAGGGGCAAGCCAGAAATAGCCGATGCCGGCTGTGAGTATTCCAAGCAACAGCCAGCCGATAAAGCTGAGCTGCAGCCAGAAGAGGTCGAATTTATGGCCGCGCATCATCATGCGGCTGCGGTGGATGGCTTCGGTGGTGCTAAGCTCCGGATTCTCATCCAAGATATAAGGCGTCATCGCGTACGAATAGGCCTTTATTATGCCCGGAATCAAGAACAGCAGCGACCACAGCACTATCAGCACGTACATCTGCAGCATACCGCCCACCTTGTGCCAATAATTGCTGAAACCAATGCGGAACGAGTTGGAAAGGAGGTTGTTATCTCCGCTCACCAGCAGCTTGCGGAAGGCGTTTGCATACCCCAGTGCGATGGGGAAGATAAGGAAAATCTGTGCAAGGGTAAGGGCTGCCGATGTCCCGTTGCTGCGCTTTTGCAAAAGCTGGTACGCAGGGTCCTGTATCATCGCCGCCATCTGATGCACGGAAGCGCCGCGGTGGGAATGCTCTCTCACGTAGTCCTGCATTTCCATGCTTTGGTAGGCCGATGGGCCGGAAAAGACAAACAGTAGGATTGCATACACGAGGGTGGCCAGTACAGCCTTGCCCCAGTTGCCCCTAAGCGCTGCAAGGGCTTCGTTTTTGAACTCGCTGTTGGTTTTCATCAAAAGTTATATTTAACTATTGACAAAAATACTTAATTTTTTGTATGTTTGTGAAAATTAACCAAAAAATCTATTGCCATGTCCGTTACATTGATTGTAGTCATAGCCATTCTGGCCGTGTTAGTCCTTTGGGTAATCCGTGTGCAGAATTCCCTGGTAAAGCAGGACGAATTCTGCAACAATGCCCTCAAACAAATCAGCGTCCAGCAAACCAGCCGTTACGACGCTCTGGAGCAAGGCATTCAAATAGCACGCGAGCAAAATGCCATAGAAGGGGAGAATTATGAAAAGATTATCGGCATGCGACGTCCGGCATCTTCCGCCAATCCCACAGTAGCGGAAATCAACGCGGCGGAATCGGCCCTCGGCGGCTTTGCCGCCCGCCTGATGGCAGTGGCCGAGCAATACCCCCAGCTAAAGGGTGCCGAGACCTACCAGAAAGCCATGAACAAGTACTTCGAGTACGAGGAGACCGTGCGCGTAAGCCGCATGACCTTCAACGATACAGTAACCAAATTCAACCGCGAGGTCCGCGCCTTCCCCGGTTCGGTGGTAGCCTCCATGCTGGGCTTCCAAAAGCGTGAATATCTGGCCGACAGACCGGAAAAGGCAGATCTTCCCCAGGATCTTTTCAAAAAGTAAGCCGATGAGAAAGCTCCTTCTTGCCGCAGCGGCCGTCCTGGCCACGGCGGCATTTTCCTTTGCACAGGAAATCCGCGACATTCAGACGGAAGTGTACCTCTTCCGCGACGGCAGCGCCATGGTGGCCCAGCGCTGGGACGTAACCGTGACGGAAGGCACCGAGTGGTACATCCCCATCGACAATCCCGGCAAATCGTACATACGCGACCTGAACGTCTATGAGAACGGCCAGAAGTATGTCAGCGAAGGCCGTGAATGGAATTCCAATCGCTCGCTTGCAGCCAAAACGGGCCGATGCGGCATCGTAGAGAAAAGCGGCGGCAATATCGAGCTCTGCTGGGGCCAGGGAGAATACGGCGACCATGTGTACACCATCTCCTACATCATCGACAACCTTGTGCAGTCATATCCGGAGTGCGACGGCTTCCACTGGCACTTCCTCAATGACGAGTGGACCGCCAAGCCTCAGCACGCGTCCGTCAAACTGATGAACGAGACAGATGGGGAGCAGTGGTTCCATGAAAACAAAGATTCCTGCAACGTACGTTTCTGGGGCTTCGGCATGGTCGGAGAGTCCTGGATGGACGAAAAGGGCAATATCTGTTTCGAATCCACGGAGTCCTTCCAATACAGGTCCTTCTTCTCGGCCCTGGTGCAGTTTGACAAAGGTCTGTTCAACCCCCAAGTAGAGGCCGACGGTACCTTCGAGGAACTCAAGGAGACCGCAATGAAGGGAAGCGACTATGGCGAGAAAGAAGACTGGGAAGAAAAAGCGGGGCGTATTCTGGGCATCATCCTCTTTATTTTCTTGCCGATTCTCTTCGTCATTTGGCTTATTTATGAGGGCCTTAAGTATCTTTGGCGAAAAACTACCGGGAACCGTTACAGGAAAGATATCTTCGGCAAGTCCAAGATTGATACCTGGTACAGAGACGTGCCGATGAATGGCAATCCGGTGGCCCTTTACAGCCTCATCCAATCCGGCGACTATCTGAGCCATTCCGACGTCAAGGCTTTTCCCAATGTCGTGAGCGCCTATTTCCTCAAATGGATACAGGACGGCTTGGTGCGGGTAGAAAAAGACCCCAAAAAGGAGACTCGTGTCAATCTGCGTTTCGTGAAAAATGACCGGGACCCTGTCTTTGATACCCCGCTTGAAAAGCAGATTTACGACAGCGCGGTCCTTGCTGCAGGCGATGACCTTCTGGAGGCCGACGAGTTCAAGAAATGGTCTTATAAGAACGACAGAATAGTGACTTCGTGGCCTAATGAGGCGCGTTATTGGGGCAGGGACAATGGCTGGCAACCACTTTCCCAGGAGGAACGCTGCCATGCCATCGAGTTCATGAACTATCTCAATGACTTTACCCTGACAAATGAACGTGAGGCCCCGGAAGTAGGAGTGTGGAAAAAGTATATGATCATTGCGGCGTCGCTAGGCATTGCCGACAAGGTGGCCAAGAACTTTGAAAAGCTCTTCCCCAAAGTGATGGAAGAGTATGCCCGCCAGACCAATATGTACGACACGATGACAACGTACTACGTCCTGGGCAGCCTCAACAACTCTTCCAGATCCATGATGAGTTCGGCCCTGAACCACCAGGCGCAGAGAGAGGCGGCACGCCGGGCGCAGGAACGCCGCTCCAGCGGAGGCGGCGGTTCCATCTCCTTCGGCGGAGGCGGAGGAGGCTTTGGAGGAGGCCACGGCGGAGGCTCTCGCTAAGCACAAAACGCAATATAACAATTTGTTACATAAGTTAAACCGGCCCCAGAGCTGCCTGCGGGTCGGTTTTTTTGTTGCTGGGCTGGATTTATCACCGGCCTTGTTTTGTCATTTCGACCTTCGGCCCCTGAGCCTGCCGAAGGGCCGCTTGCCCCGCGTCGTCACTTCGCCCTTCGGCCCTTGAGCCCGTCGAAGGGCCGTCGGTGCCACTACCATCCTTTTGTCATTTCGACCGGAGCCCGAAGGGCGGAGCGAAGAAATCTCTCGTTCCATGTACGTCGCAGTTGCCGGAGAGGGTATGTCCTGGAGCGAATTGGCAGAAAGGGGGACGTGCGATGGCCTGCGGAGGGAGTGGTGCCGCGCAAGCGGCATGACGGAATCCATTCAACGACGTTACGGGCACGTCAGGGCCCGTAAAAGGAGGCGTTATGACGTCAAACGACCGGTGCCGCCCCCCTTTCTGCCAGCTGAGTGGAAGGGCATACCCTCTCCGACAACTCTCAGGACGGTCGAAGCTGCCTTCCAGGTGCGTTTTTGCCGTATTCCGCACCGCACGGATGGTTTGTGTTGCCTCTGAGGTGCACTTTTGCCATTTTTCGCACTTAGCGAAATATCGGGGCCATAATACAATTCAAGGCCGACTCGATTGAGCCGGCCTCGTTGTTGATGTGCGGGTGAGAAGAGTCGAACTTCCACGGGCTAATGCCCACCACCCCCTCAAAGTGGCGTGTCTACCATTTCACCACACCCGCATTCTTTTTGGGACTGCAAAGATAAGAAGCTTTTTTGAAATACCCAAAACTTTTAACACTTTTTTATAGTCCTCGTATCAAAGTTGACTCGCCGGGGGAGCCATTGAATGTCAGGCAGCAGTAGTCAATAGAGTCGCTGCTCTTGAATACTTCCATATAGAGGTCTCCAAACATCTGGTCCCAGCCCTGTGTCCCAATGCCGCGTGTGTTTACGTATGTAAGGGATTCAGACTCGAATGTGCAGGTGTAGCCGCCTCTTTCCTCTCTGCTTCCGGATATCGTCGTTTCCCATCCTGTACTTTTTTCAGAGGTGGTTTCATGGGCTTTCACGGTAACCACTATATTGGTGGGGAAAATATTCTCATTGTTCACAAGCGGGAAGTCGCCCTGAAATTTGACTGTCCATTCCCCTGCGGCGTTGCAGCGGATGCTCAGGCCTTTGAACTTGCTGTCATCGGCCCTGACGGTCCACACTGACCCAGCCTCGTTAAGGGCGCCGGAAATGTCGAAATGCGAGCTTCTGGAAAGGTTTTTGCCGTTTATGCTTGTTGCCAGTTCAAACTCGTCCAGGATGCCGGCGATGAGGTTATCGGCAATTGACATCATGTAGGTGCGAAGCTTATAGTTGCCCTCGCTGGTGTGCCCGCCGACGATGGGATCCGAACCTCCGACATAATCTCCCTTGTAGCAAGAAACCGTGGCCAAAGCGGCGAGGATGAGTATCAAAATATTCTTTTTCATGACTTTTCCTTTTTAAAACCTGAAACCAAGGCCGATACGGCCGCCCCTGATGATACTGCCCCAGCAGAGCTCGGCGCACCCGTAGATGCGCTGCCCGCCCCATTCTGCGCCTATCGGCACAATGTCCCATGCGAAATTGAGGGGCTTGCCGCCCGGACGAAGCGAGCCGAAAGTGTACTGCAGCCCCGCGGCCGCCTTCCCGTACAGGCGGAAATGCTTTGGCGAAGGAATGCAGACCTTGACCTGCGGCAGGACGCTGAGCATCTGTTCGTGGTAATAGGAAGCGGTGCTGTCGCCGATCTCGTACCAGCTTTGCCCGCTCACCGAGCCGAAGTTGGCCTGGGCGCCAAAGCGTACCCATTTGTTGAGAATGAAGTTGTAGCTGACAGTGAGCACCGGGCCGCTGACGTAGGAATAGTGCGGTTCGTATAAATCGAACAAGTCTCCTGCATTTTTTCTGTCTGACGAGGCAAAAGAAAAGCCGGCGTAGTTGTCTCCTAAATCGACCTGAGTGAATTCGGCTTTGTATCCGCCGATGAAGACTGCCGTCTCATGCTTCCCCTGGGCTAGTGCCGAGCAGCAAAGGCTCAGCGCCAGGGCGAGTGTGAAGATATTTTTCATGTCTGAGTTAGTTGCTTTCTCAAATAGAATCCCGGATGCCATGAATTCTTGCATCGGGATACACAAAGTTAACGTTATTTTCATTAAAATCCTGCCGATGTGCGCGAATTATCAGAAATTTGCGTATATTTGCAGGCTCCCACGAGTTGGGGCAATACGCATTATTAATTTTTAAAACAGATTCACAATGGCTGTTAAAATCAGACTTCAGCGCCACGGTAAGAAGAATTTCGCATTCTTCCACATTGTAGTGGCCGACTCCCGCGCCCCGCGCGACGGTAAATTCATCGAGCAAATCGGCTCTTACAACCCCAACACCAACCCTGCCACCATCGTTCTCGATGCTGACAAGGCTCTTGCTTGGCTCAATGTAGGTGCCCAGCCCACCCTTACAGCTCGCCGCCTCCTCTCTTACGAAGGTGTCCTCCTTCGCAAGCACCTGGCAGAAGGCGTAGCCAAAGGCGCTCTCACAGAAGCTCAGGCCGATGCTAAATTCGCCGCCTGGAAAGCCCAGCACGACGAAAAGGTCAACGCAAAGGTGACCGGCCTCCGCAACGATGCCATCGCTAAGGCAAAGGCTGCCAAAGCTGCCGAGGCAGAGGTGAACGAAGCCCGTGCAAAGGCTATCGCCGCCAAGAAGGCAGAAGCCGAGGAAGCCGCCCGCAAAGCCGCCGAAGAGGCAGCAGCCCAGGCTACCGAAGCAGAACCTGTGGAAGCAGCAGAGTAAAATGCTCCGCATAGCACAGGTACTGAAATCCAACGGCACAGACGGCGAACTGCTTATAAGTTTCTTCGACGTCGCCCCGGAGGATATCGACCTTCAGGAACCGGTATTCATCAACTTCGATGGACTGCCGGTTCCCTTTTATTTTGAATCATTTACCCAGCGCGGCACCAACCGTGCCCTCGTCCGCCTCACCGGCATTAGCTCCCTAAAGGATGCCGACGAACTCTCCGGCTCCCCAATCTATGCCGATTACTTCGAAGAAGACGAAGAAGAAGACCTCACCGGCTGGACAATCTTGGACGACAGATCCACGGTCATCGGCACCGTATCGGCCCACGAAGACATCCCCGGCAACCCCTGCATCTACGTAAAAAGGCCCTCCGGCGAAGAAGTCCTCCTCCCCCTCCACGAAGACCTCATCCTCTCCGCCAATTCTAAAAAAAAGACCCTCCAACTAACCGTCCCGGAAGGGGTACTGAATCTCCAGTAACCACTTACCCTTTCCGCTTCCCGGAAGTGCCTTGGCTAACCTATCACCGGAATCGCCTCGGTTGCCGATTAACCTCGACACGCAACTCTCTGTGTCACAATCACTTGCTGAAATCAAGTGCGGCAAAAAGACACACTTGATTTCAGGAACTCGCTGAGAGTCAGTCACTTGCGTGTCAAGGCTATATCGTGGCATAAGCAAGGCTGTTTCCCGCTACAACGCTTTCACAACAAAAAAGACGGCAAAAAGCCGTCTTTACGTCGGGGTGATGTGACTCGAACACACGACCCTCTGGTCCCAAACCAGATGCGCTAGCCAACTGCGCCACACCCCGATGGGATTGCAAAGGTACGTTGTTTTTTACAAATTGACAAAAAAAGCGGCGGCGTTTTGAAAGTTCGGCAGAAATTATGTACCTTTACGGACGATTGCTAAAACGATAAACCTATGTACCTTTTAGGCTACGATATCGGCAGCTCTTCTGTCAAGGGCTCAATAGTAGATGCGCAGAGCGGGAAGACCGTCGCCTTTGCATCTTATCCTTCGCACGAGGCCATAATAATATCAAAAAAACCAGGCTGGGCCGAGCAGGACCCCTCAATGTGGTGGGGCAACCTGAAAATAGTCACCGAGCGTCTTCTCACAAAGGTCGATGCCCGTGATATCGCCGCCATCGGCATTTCTTACCAGATGCATGGTCTGGTTTGCATCGACAGGGACCGCAATGTCCTGCGCCCGTCCATTATATGGTGCGATTCCCGCGCCGTCCCTTACGGCGAGGAGGCCTTCAAGAGCCTGGACCCGCAATGGTGTCTGGAACATCTGCTGAATTCTCCCGGTAACTTTACCGCCGCCAAATTGGCCTGGGTGAAAGAAAATGAGCCGGAACTGTACAAGCGCATCTGGAAGATAATGCTTCCGGGCGACTACATAGCCATGCGCCTCACCGATACCGTCTGCACAACGGCCGGCGGCCTGTCCGAAGGCATATTCTGGGACTTCAAGGCCGGCCGGATTTCGGCCCCTCTGCTGGAGCATTTCGGATTTAGCGACACCCTTATCCCGGACATCAAGTCCACCTTCGGCATTCAAGGCACCGTCTCGCGCAAAGCGGCCGAGGAATTGGGCCTTAAGGAAGGCATCCCCGTAACTTACAGGGCAGGCGATCAGCCAAACAATGCGCTGAGCCTGAATGTGTTCAACCCCGGCGATATAGCATCCACGGCAGGCACCTCCGGCGTCGTCTATGGCGTAACGGACAAGATAAATTACGACCCCGCCTCCCGCGTGAACACCTTCGCCCACGTGAACTATACGGTCGATAATCCCCGCCTCGGCGTGCTGCTCTGCATAAACGGCACCGGCATCATGAATTCATGGATGCGTCGCCACGTAGCCCTGGAAGGCGCAACATATCAGGAAATGAACGAACTTGCCGAAAATGTCCCAATCGGGGCCGATGGCATCAGCATCCTGCCCTTCGGCAACGGAGCGGAGCGTCTGCTGGGCAACAAGAACGTCGGCTGCAGCATTTACGGGCTGGACTTCAACAGGCACGACAGGCCGCAGCTGTTCCGCGCGGCCCAGGAAGGCATCGTTTTCGGCTTCCGCTTCGGCATTGAGGTTATGGAAAAGATGGGCCTGAAAGTGGATAAAATCCACGCCGGACGGGCCAATATGTTCCAGTCCAAAGTGTTCAGGGACACTCTTGCAGGCGTTACCGGTGCCACCATCGAACTGTACGATACGGAAGGCAGCGCAGGAGCAGCCAAAGGTGCAGGCATAGGAGCCGGCATCTATAGGGACAACCGCGAAGCCTTTGCCACCCTGGAGCGTCTGGACGTCATCCTCCCGGACCACCAGGACCAGTACCGCGAAGCCTACGAGCGGTGGAAGTCCCACCTGTCATTCTGAGCGAAGCGAAGAATCTGAAAGAAAATAATTTAACATCAATACATTATGGCAAAAGAATATTTCCCGACAATCGGCAAAATCCCCTTTGAAGGGCCTGAAAGCAAGAACGTCTTTGCTTTCCACTATTACGATGCAGAGCGCATAGTCATGGGCAAACCCATGAAGGAGTGGCTCAAATTTGCAATGGCCTGGTGGCATACCCTGGGCCAGGCTTCGGCCGATCCCTTCGGCGGACAGACCCGCAGCTACGAATGGGACAAAGGCGAATGCCCCTACTGCCGTGCCCGCGCCAAGGCCGATGCAGGCTTCGAAATCATGCAAAAGCTTGGAATCGAGTACTTCTGCTTCCACGATGTGGATCTTATCGAAGACTGCGAAGACATCGCCGAGTATGAAGCCCGCCTGAAAGACATCACCGACTACCTCCTCGAAAAGATGAAGGAGACCGGTATCAAGAACCTCTGGGGCACTGCCAATGTTTTCGGCAATAAGCGTTACATGAACGGCGCTGCCACCAACCCTCAGTTTGACATCGTGGCCCGCGCAGCTGTCCAGATCAAGAACGCCATCGACGCCACCATCAAACTCGGCGGCACCAATTACGTGTTCTGGGGCGGCCGTGAAGGCTATTACACCCTTCTCAATACCCAGATGCAGCGTGAGAAAGACCACCTTGCCCAGATGCTCAAGGCAGCCCGCGACTACGCCCGTGCAAACGGATTCAAAGGCACCTTCCTCATCGAGCCCAAGCCCATGGAACCCACCAAGCATCAGTACGACGTTGACACCGAGACGGTTATCGGCTTCCTGCGTGCAAACGGCCTTGAAAAGGACTTCAAGGTGAATATCGAAGTCAACCACGCCACCCTGGCCGGCCACACATTCGAGCACGAGCTCACGGTAGCCCGCGAGAACGGCTTCCTCGGCTCCATCGACGCCAACCGCGGCGACGCACAGAACGGCTGGGATACAGACCAGTTCCCCGTGGATCCTTACGACCTCACCCAGGCCATGATGCAGGTGATCCTGAACGGAGGCTTCGGCAATGGCGGCACCAACTTCGACGCCAAGCTCCGCCGCTCCTCCACCGACCCCGACGACATCTTCATCGCCCATATCAGCGCCATGGATGCAATGGCCCACGCCCTTCTCAATGCCGCTGCAGTCCTCGAAGAAAGCCCCATCTGCAAGATGGTAGGGGAGCGCTACGCCAGCTTCGACGAAGGCCTCGGCAAGAAGTTCGAAGAGGGCAAGGCCACTCTGGAAGAGCTTTACAATTACGCCAAGGCTAACGGCGAGCCCGTCTCGGCTTCCGGCAAGCAGGAACTTTACGAAACCCTCCTGAACCTCTATGCAAAGTAGTTACAGACAAAGCGGCAGCCTCGCCTACCTGCTCGGCATCGTCCTGGTAGCAGTGCTGGGCGGACTGCTGTTTGGGTATGACACAGCTGTCATATCCGGCGCGGAGAAGGGTCTGCAGGCCTTTTTCCAGGATGCCGATGATTTCGTTTACACCGACGCCCTGCATGGCTTCACTACCTCCAGCGCCCTGATCGGCTGTGTTATCGGCGCTTTCCTCTCCGGCATCATGGCTTCCAGGCTCGGAAGAAAGAAATCCCTCTTCATTGCCGGCATTCTCTTCTTCCTCAGCGCCCTCGGCTCGTACTACCCCGAATTCCTCTTCTTCGAGGAAGGCGAGGCCAGCATGAGCCTCCTGGTGGCTTTCAACTGCTACCGTGTGCTTGGCGGTATCGGCGTAGGATTGGCATCGGCCCTGTGCCCTATGTACATTGCCGAGATTGCCCCCTACAAGAAGCGCGGCTCCCTGGTGTCATGGAACCAGTTTGCCATTATCTTCGGCCAGCTGGTGGTGTACTTTGTGAACTTCCTCATCGTGCGTAGCCACGCTGCCGATCCCGACGTGGTGGAATGGACCAACGAGGTAGGCTGGCGCCTGATGTTCGTCTCCGAGGCCGTGCCTGCCGGGCTCTTCGCCCTGCTTATACTGCTGGTCCCCGAAACGCCTCGATATCTGACGCTTAAGGGCCGCGACGACGATGCGATGAAGGTACTGTCCAACATCAACGGCGAGCACAACGCCCGAATCATCCTCGAGGAAATCAAAGCCACCGTCGATACCAAGCGCGAGCATCTATTCTCCTACGGCTGGATGGTGGTATTCATCGGCTGCATGCTCAGCGTGTTCCAGCAGATCATCGGCATAAATGCAGTGCTGTATTTTGCACCGCGCATCTTTGAATCCATGGGTGTGTCCAACAATATGCTCTTTACGGTGATCATGGGTGTAATCAACATTTCCTTCACCCTGGTGGCCGTTTTTACCGTGGACAAACTGGGCCGAAAGCCCCTCCTCATCACGGGTTCCCTGGGCATGGCAATCGGCGCTCTTGGAGTTGCGCTTAGCAATATTGTCACCCTGCCCGCCTTCGTGCCGGTGGTGAGCATCATGCTTTACAGCGCCTGCTTCATGTTCAGCTGGGGCCCTATCTGCTGGGTGTACATCTCGGAGCTTTTCCCCAACACCATCCGCAGTCAGGCAACCGCCATCGCCGTGGCGTTCCAGTGGATATTCAACTTCATCGTTTCCAGCACTTTTGTGCCGATGTACAATATGCGTCTGGGCTCGATGGGCGACAGCTTCGGCCATTTCTTCGCCTATGCACTGTACGGTGTCATCTGCCTTGTGGCGGCAATCTTCGTCTGGCGCCTGGTGCCAGAAACCAAAGGCAAAACCCTGGAAGACATGACAACCTTCTGGCGCACCCAAAAGTAACCTCGACACGCAACAGCGTGATAATCAATACTTTCCTGAAATCAAGTGTGGCAAAAAGTCACACTTGATTTTCATAGTTGGCTCAGTGTCAGTGGGTTGTGTGTCGAGGTGGCACCGGCAACGGCCACGTCGCAGCGCTTACATCTCCACAGTATAGAAGGTGACGCCGTAGCCGGCCCAATAGCCGTAGGCGCCTTTGAGGTTGGAGGGGGCGTTGTCGTGGACGGGGAAGAAGGGAATGAGCCCGAGGGTAGCCACCGCGTCGAAGCCTTGCCAGAACTGCCAGGCGGCCTCATCCAGCGTACATGCCTTAAGATGAACCACTTCGCCGGCAAGGAATTCGGGCTGCTTTTCGCCGATAAGACTCCATCCCCGCATAATCGGCACAGCCGAGAGCCCCGATGTGCCGCTGAGAATGCAAGGGTAGAACTGAGTGTCCTTCCCCTCGACCTTGGTGAAGAAACGGTAGCGCACGTCGGTGCGGTCAAGATGGGCCATCACAAGATAAAGGTCGTTAGCGTAGGCCGAGTGCGAAACCTCTACGCTTTTAAGCGGAACCGGCTCAGGCACAGTCGTTTCGCCTTGGGCCGAATGGTTCCCATACTGAACCTTCAGCGTATATTTGTGCCCAGGCCGGCCGATAATCATGTCGGTGGTATAGATATAAGGCGGAAGGTAATTTTCGTCCACCCTGCCTTCCAGCAGAACCTCCTCTCCGTCATCCTCCTGCACCGTTACGCGGGCCCGGGTGACAATATGCTGCGCCAGGCTTTTGGCCGATCGTTCATAATCCTCGGCCTTAACGGGCGTAGTGACCATGACGACGGGATTGTCGCCGCTGTCGATCCAGCCTTCTACCACCAGGCGCTCCTTGTCGGGCATGCTCACAAGGGTGGGCGTGCAGGCGCTCACAAGCAGTAAAAGTATGGGAATCAGACGTTTCATGCGCTAAAAGTGATGGAAGTAAGACAAGGCCGGCAAAAAGCGAAGATGCAGGCCGAAAGGCTTGTAAGCGAACTTCCCGTCCTCAGTGACAGTAAGTTGCCGATAAATGTCGTTCTTGTACCCTGCAGCGTTGAACATGGAAAAGCTAATTCCATTCTCCCGTTCCCCGCGGTGGAAGTAGTAACTTGCCTGGATATCCAATCTGAAATAAGGCTTGGCCCGGCTGGCATTACGCTCGGAGTAACTGGTAATCAGCGTTCCGCCAAGGACATAGAAAGCCTCGGCAGCGGTAAAAGGCGTGCCGGAAGCCAGCACCATCGAAGCCCCGAAGTCCCACGCCCCAAGGCTGTAATTGGCCACGGCATTGAATTCGTGGATGCGTTCGTGCGAGGCCGGGAAACTCCCTCCCTCGAAATTGCGCAAAGACCGCGACAGGGTATATGAAATCCAGCCTGTAAGCGCCCCGTACTGCCTTTGCAGAATGATGCCCAGCCCGTAATTGCTGCCGCTGCCCCAGCTAAGGTAGCGGGGCGTGGCATAATCGGCCTGCAAATAATCCAGCATGTTGCCGTTGTAGTCAATCTGGTTTGTCAAATGCCGATAATAAGCGCTTATCTGCACCGCATATTGCTCCCGGAAGAAATTCCTCCCCCAAGTGAGGGCGGTATAGGCCGATCCCTGCGGCGGCAGGTCCTTCCCGGCAAGGTACCAGAACTCGGTGGGCATGCCCATCGAAGACACTCCCGTCTGGAAAAGATGCTGCCGGGCCAGTCCCGCCACTGCATCAAGCTTACCGGCCCATCCGAGATTCAGCAGCGCCCGCGCCTCGGGCAGCAGAGCGGGATATGAAGCCCCGTCAGGCGACAGCCACCAGACACCCTTCAGCGCACCCTCAAGCGTAAGTATCTGATTGACAGGCCATGTGTAATGCGCCTCGGCTGTTAGTTCAACGCCCTGCTGATGCTCTCCTTCCTGCTGCAGGTCGAATGCAATATTGCCGATACTCATCTTCTGCGGCATGGCCTGATGGTAAGCTGCGTGCGCCTCAAAACGCCATCGGCCGCTCTCCAGGGAGGCTTTGTACCCTGTGGTGGCAATGCTTGAAGGGACGATAAAGTTGAAGAAATCGTGCTTGAAATCGATGTTCAGGGCAAGTCCGCTGTGATAGAGAGTCTGCTTGAGCTTGGGCCCGCCGTCCCAGGTATGCAGCCAATGCAGCGCCGCCGTCCGGTTCCACCAGTCGAACGAGAAATTGATACCGCTGATGCTGCTTAAAAAGGTCACCGCATCGGCCCCCAGGCTTACATCGGCCCAAATTTGATCCTGCCGGCGGGGCGTCCAGTACCAGGTGAGGTTGCCGTCCCCCATGCCGTATCGGAAGCTGTACTGGTCCATCCGCAGAAACGGTGAGTACAGCAGATTGATATAAGACTTCCGTGCCGATAAAAACAGCCCCGAACGCTTCCCAAGGGGGATATCAAGGGTTCCCTCGCTTTCGAAAAGACCCGCGGTAATCTGCCCGCGAAACCTTGAAGGAACCTCCGAGGGCAGGCGCATGTTCACCGTTCCGCCAAGACGGTTGGCCTTTGCGCTGAAGGGCGTGAACTCCATCTCCTTGAAGTGGCTGGAAATGAAGGAAGAAAACACGCCCAGAAGGTGCGAGGCGCCATACACCGGCACTCCCTCCACCGCCACCAGGCAGTGGGCGTTTTCCGTCCCCTGGATGTGCAGGCCGGAGTCCAGGTCCATGCCGGAAGTTACCCCCGGAAGCAGGCGGACGAAGCGGAGCGGGTCGGCATTGCCCATCAGCATCGGCACTTTCTTTATCTGCTGGATAGTGGCGGTAGTGGCCTGGGAAACGCCGAAACTGAGCCCGGAAGAGGGTTTTTCAACGGCAAAGACGGTGCTGTCCAATTTCGCGTGCAGACTGTCGACCTCCTGAGCCTGAAGGGGCAAGCAGAAAGTGAGAAGGGCCAACAAGTATGCCGATACGCGTGTCAAAGCAGGGGAGAGAAGAGTTTTATGAAGCTACGCCAGACTCTGCGAAGGCCTTTCGCGTCGCCCTCTCCTGGCTGAATCTCGTGGGCTTTGCCCATGAGGCCTTCAAGCAGCCCGCGGAAATACACCGCAGTTTCACTGTCGTGGAACAGGAGGGCGTTTTCGCAGTTTATATGGAAGCTGCGGTTGTCCAGGTTCACTGTGCCGCAACTGCTTAGTATATCGTCGGATACGAAGACTTTGCTGTGGTCGTAAATAGTGCCGTATTCGTATATGCGGATGCCTTCCTGCATGAAAAGAGGGAAGTAGTCGCGCGTGATTTCGTTCATGAAGGGCCAGTCGCTGCTGGTAGGGATGATAATGCGCACATCGACACCGCGCCGCTTTGCTGCAACAAGCTCATCCAGAAGTGCTTGCGGCGGTACCATATAAGGCGTCTGGATGTAAAAATAGCGCTTGGCCTGCCTGATAGTCTGCACATAAATATTCTCAAGCATGGGCGATGCATCCGAATAAATGACCTGTGCCACAACGTTGCCTTCCGGCGCCGCGGCGGCCATTTCGGGAGCTTCCCCGCCAAGGGCTGTCCAAGTCTTGAGGAAGAGTTTTCGCATCTCATTGGCAGCTGGGCCGACAATGCGCATCTGTGTGTCTTCCCAGTTGAACGCTGCTGCATCGCAGAAATTCATGCCGCCAGTGTAGGCAATCTTATTGTCGATGACAACTATTTTCTTGTGATTCCTCTGTCCCAGAACAGTGGCTGGAAGCTTCCAGAGACGGATTTTTTTGAAGTCTCTGAAATAGCGGACATCGGCCCCTGTCCTGCGGAGAACGTCGTAATACTCCTCCGGAGCTGTGGGGTCGATCAGATTGTCCATGATTACCCTTACGGCAACTCCCTGACGGGCTTTCTCCATCAGAGCCGTGCGAAGCATCTGGCCGGCCTTGTCGTTATCGAACCAATAGTACTCTATTTCAACGCTTTGGGTGGCGTTGTGGATATCCTCTAATAGCCAGCGCATGAACTCCTCGCCGTTTTTTGTCAGCTTCATGCTGTTGCCGCCTACGGGTACGAAACCGGTGGACGTGGATATGCTGTCTGCCAGCGGGCCATATTGGGCCTGCAGGGGTAAATAACTGAAGATGAGCAGCAGAATGCTTGGCAATGCAGAAAAAACAAGCCGCCTCATAAGCGACATTTGCCCGGAATAGGGTCGCGCAGCGACTGGAGCGTTGAGGCGGCTTGTTTTTTCACGATTACTTAGTATTTGCGACATTTTGGGAATGTTTTTATCTTTGTGGAGGAATAGGTTTTTCAATACACGGACAAAGGTAGTGATTTCCCATTCCAAAGCAAAATAAAAAGATGATAGTCAGCGCAAAGAATATCCAAAAGTCCTTCGGTGCACTTCAAGTGCTGCGAGGAATAGACTTCGAAGTGGAAAAAGGAGAACTGGTGGCCGTAATGGGCGCCTCGGGAGCAGGCAAATCAACTCTGCTTCAAATACTTGGCACTCTGCTAATCCCGGATGCCGGTTCCTTGGAGATAGACGGCCGCGACGTGCTCTCCCTTTCCGGCAATTCGCTTGCCGCTTTCCGGAACAGCCGCATCGGCTTTGTTTTCCAGGCCCATCGCCTGCTGCCGGAATTCACGGCAGTGGAAAACGTCATGATTCCGGCGCTCATCGGCGGCGCTTCCACCTCTGCGGCCCGCTCCCGCGCGGCCTCCCTTCTCGAGTCGGTGGGTCTTGGCGCACGCATCGGCCATAAGCCTTCGGAGCTTTCCGGTGGCGAGCAGCAGCGCGTAGCCATCGCCCGCGCCCTAATCAACACCCCCGCCATCCTTTTTGCCGATGAGCCCACAGGCAACCTGGACACCCGCACAAAAGAAGAAATCCATCGCCTCCTTCTGCAGGTGAAAAATGAAATGGGCCAGACCGTCGTCATAGTAACGCACGATCCGGCCCTCGCCGCTCTCTGCGACCGCACCTGCATCCTTCAGGACGGCGCCTGGAAGGAATAAAAAAATGGCCCTTGAAGGGGGCCATTTCTTTTTGAATCAGAGGCGTTTAGATTTCTGCTTCGGCGTTTAAACCGCGTTCTTGAGGGCTGCGACGGCCGTTGCCGCGACGTTCACCGTCACCGGAACGCTCGCCCGGTCTGCCGCCTTTACCGAATTTGCCAATCTGCTGATGGCGGAATTTCTCCTCGGCCAGGTAAAGCTTTGCCACCTTTTGCACGGGAAGCACGCTCTTGAAGCTTGCAAGCGCCTCTTCGTCAATTGCTTCGCATGCTTTTTTAGCTGCGATGTACTTGTCCAGAAGGGCGGAAACGTCTTCACCGTCAATGCCTGTCTTGAGGGCTTTGAAGGCTTCTGAGGAGGCTTTGAAAGCATCGCGGCGTTTGTCTTGCACCGAGTTGTAAACCGGCCAGAAGGCTTGTGCTTCGGCCTCTGTGAGGTCCAGTTCCGATGTCAGGAACGCTACCTGCTCTGCGCGTACTTTTTCGCGCCACTGTTCGGGGTCTCTCTTCTTGTTCTGGTTCTGGGCAAAGGCGAATGCGCTTACAAGGACCAGTGCCAGGAATACACTAATAATCTTCTTCATAAGTCACTGAATATAATTGTTCTACGGAAATGTTGCTGGCAATCAGATAGGATTCAATCTCTTCGTCCGACAGCTGCGGGGCTGCAATGAGTTCTATCTGCCCGTCCGGATCCAATGACTGGGCAAGGTAGGACACATAGTCCCATCCCTCGTCTTGATTTGCAGTGCCTGCCGAATAACGCAGAATGGCGTTCCCCATCAGCACCAAGGCTGCAAGCGAGGCGGCGTAGGCCAGATAAGGGGCCAATCTGCGCACGCCACGCGGCGCTTCTTGCTGCTGCGCGGGAATAGCCATCAGTTTTTCCTGCAAGGCTTCGAGGTGGCCTTCGGGAAGAGATATGTCGTTTCTTTTTGCCATAACTGCTTACTTTGACACGTCCAACTCTTCAAGGTTTAATTTGATTTTTTTCTGTGCTATATGAAAGGAAGCTTTAAGTGCTCCTACGGATGTTCCGGTAATGGCCGATATCTCGTCGTAGCTGAGCTCGTCCCACCAGCGCATTACAAATATCTGGCGCTGTTTTTCGGGAAGTTTGGCGACGGCCTTAGAGAGTTCCCTTTGGGCCTCGGTGCCGTTGAAGAAAGGATCGGCCTGTATGCGGCGCTCCATTTCCGCGTCGATGGAGGAGAAGCGAAGGGCAGCCCGTACGCGCTCCTTGCGCAGCCAGTTGAGGGTTTCGTTTGTGGCGATGCGCCAAATCCAGGTATAGAGGCCCGATTCGCCCCTGAAGGAGGGGAGGGCGTTCCACACTTTCAGGAAGATTTCCTGGAGGAGGTCGTCGGCATCTTCCTGCGTGCCCACCATGCGACGCACGTGCCACCACAGCTGCTCGCTGTAGTCTTTGACCAATTGGTGGAATATGCGCTCGTTGTCTGACATCGGCCGATGGATGCATATTGCACAACCCGTGCCAAGACCGGACTATAGCAGGAACATGCAATGTCCCACTCCGGTGAGGAGGCATAGCAGGAAAGTGGATATGACAAGCAGTGGGAGCATTGGGTCAAGGGCCTTTCCGCTACGCTTCCAGATGCCTGTAAGGTGCAAAACATAGAGCGGGAGCGTAAGCACCCACATCCAGTTCCAGATGGAAGGCCAGCACAGCAGGGTATAGGCAATCATGGCCGCCCAGCCAAGGCCGATAAGCACCGTCTGGTAAATCTTGGCCTTCTTCTCACCCAGCTTTATTGCCACGGTAACCCTGTTTTGGGCGTCCGTCGCCATATCCCTGATATTGTTGACATTGAGCACTCCCACAGAGAAAAAGCCCACTGCCGATGCCGGCAGAAGCAGCTTCCAATGAAGGCCGATTCCCTTTGTGCACACGAAATAGCTGCCAAGCACGGACACCAGCCCGAAGAACAGGAAGACGTAAAAGTCGCCTTTGGCTCTGTATCCGTATGGATTCGGCCCAAGGGTGTACTTCATGGCGGCGGTGATTGCGGCGGTTCCCAGAAGGAGCACCAGAATGGGTGTAATGTCCCAAAGCGTGCCGAATGCGCGCCAAGTCATAAGGGTGCCAAAAACAATGCAAAGCACTACGAAAAGGCCGATGAGGCGCTTCATGTCGGCCATTGTCATCTCTCCTCCGTTGAGGCCGTACTGAGGGCCTAGCCGCTCGGGAGTATCGGTGCCGTGAAGCACGTCGCCAAGCTCGTTGGAAAGGTTGGAAAGAATCTGTAAAGATATGGTTGTGAGGACGATGAGCACGGCCGTGAGAAGATCTACCTTCCAATCGGCCACAGCCAGCAGTATGCCCAGGAGAACCCCCGCCGTAGAAAGCGGCAAAGTCCTCAGCCTCATAGATTTGATTGCGGCTTTGATATTCATCTTAATCCAATTTCAACACAGCCATGAAAGCGCTCTGCGGCACTTGCACGGTGCCTATCTGGCGCATTCTCTTTTTGCCTTCCTTCTGCTTCTCCAGAAGTTTGCGCTTACGGGTGACGTCGCCGCCGTAGCACTTGGCTGTCACGTCTTTACGCACCTGGCGCACCGTTTCGCGCGCTATGATTTTTGCGCCGATGGCAGCCTGTACGGCGATGTCGAACTGCTGGCGAGGTATCAAATCCTTAAGCTTGAGGCAGATCTTGCGCCCGAAGTCGTAGGCATGGTCTTCGTGGATCAGGGTGCTCAGGGCATCGGCAGGGTCTCCGTTGAGGAGGATGTCCAGCTTAACCAGCTTTGCGGGGCGGAAGTCGGTGACGTGATAGTCGAAGGAAGCATAGCCTTTGGAGATGCTCTTGAGCTTGTCGTAGAAGTCAAAGACCACTTCGCTGAGCGGAAGGTCGTAATTCAGCTCCACGCGGTCGGTGGTGATGTAATGCTGGCCGATCAACGTTCCACGCTTGTCCATGCACAGTTTCATGATGGGGCCGTAGAAATCGGCCTTTGTTATTATCTGCGCGCGTATGTATGGCTCTTCAATATGGTCGATTATGGTTGCCGACGGAAGACCGCTGGGGTTGTGCACATCGACGACTTCCCCTTTGGTGGTGAAGACTTTGTACGATACGTTGGGGACGGTGGTTATGACGTCCATGTTGAATTCCCTGAACAGGCGCTCCTGCACGATTTCCAGGTGCAAAAGGCCCAGGAAGCCGCAACGGAAGCCAAAGCCCAGTGCCAGGGAACTTTCCGGTTCGTATGTGAAGGAGGCGTCGTTGAGCTGGAATTTTTCCAGGGTGGAGCGAAGTTCCTCGAACTTTGAGGCGTCCACGGGGTACAGGCCGGCGAAAACCATGGGTTTTACTTCCTCGAAGCCTGCGATGGCCTCTTTGCAGGGATTGTCCACACGGGTGATTGTGTCGCCCACTTTTACTTCTACGGCGGCTTTGATGCCGGTGATTATGTAGCCCACGTCGCCGGCTTTCACTTCGCCGGTGGGGTTCAGCTTAAGTTTCAGGCTGCCTACTTCCTCGGCTTCGTATTCGTTGCCTGTCGAGAAAAATTTGACTTTGTCGCCCTTGCTGATTGTGCCGTTCACTACTTTGAAGTAGGCGATGATGCCGCGGAAAGCGTTGAATACAGAGTCGAATATCAGGGCCTGCAGCGGGGCCTCGGGGTCGCCTTTCGGGGCGGGAATCTTGTCCACGATTGCATCGAGCACGGCCTGGACGCCTTCGCCTGTGCGTGCGCTGACGCGGAGAACATCCTCGGGGTTGCAGCCAAGTAGGTCGCACACTTGGTCGGTCACTACTTCCGGCTGGGCGCTGTCCATGTCTATCTTGTTCAGTACAGGGATGATTTCCAGGCTATGGTCTATGGCCTGATACAGATTGGAAATCGTCTGAGCCTGAATTCCTTGTGATGCATCCACCACAAGCAGGGCACCTTCGCAGGAGGCGATGCTGCGGGACACTTCGTAGCTGAAGTCCACGTGGCCGGGAGTGTCAATAAGGTTGAGGCGGTAAGTCACTCCGTCGCGGTGATAGTCCATCTGGATGGCGTGGCTCT
Organism: Bacteroidales bacterium; assembly: GCA_017477465.1. Classification (GTDB taxonomy): domain Bacteria; phylum Bacteroidota; class Bacteroidia; order Bacteroidales; family UBA932; genus Cryptobacteroides. The sequence goes on along the minus strand of JAFUVU010000042.1, from coordinate 36,407 downwards.
TGATGGTGATGCCCTTTTCACGTTCCAGGTCCATATCGTCCAGAACCTGGTTCTCCATCTCCCTTTCCGTGAGGGTTTGGGTGAGTTCCAGCAGCCTGTCCGCCAGCGTTGACTTGCCGTGGTCAATATGTGCGATAATGCAGAAATTGCGGATATTCTTCATAACCCGCAAAGATACTTTAAATCGGGCAAATTCCCAAAACCATAAAAAATCGCTACCTTTGTGCCGATTATGCATCACAAAGAACTTGAAATAATGGCCCCGGCGGGCAATTTCGCCTGCCTGATGGCAGCCATCGAAGGCGGAGCGGACTCGGTGTACTTCGGCATCGGCTCCCTCAATATGCGCTCTCATTCGGCCAATAACTTCTCCAAGGAGGATTTGCCGGAGATTATCCGCATCTGCCGCGCCTATGGGGTAAAGGCTTATCTCACGCTCAATATCACGCTTTACGGGGAGGATTTGCAGCCCGCCAGGGAAGTGCTGGACGCCGCCCTCGAAGCGGGTGTGGACGCTGTCATAGCCTCCGACATGGCCGCCATCCTCTATTGCCGCCGCATCGGCCTGGAGGTTCATATCTCCACTCAGCTCAGCATCTCAAATGCGGAGGCTCTGCGCTTCTATGCCCAATGGGCCGATGTCGTGGTCCTTGCCCGCGAACTTAATCTTAAGCAGGTTAAAGCCATCCACGATACAATTGTGTCCGAGCATATTACGGGCCCTTCCGGCAATCTTGTGCGCATCGAGATGTTTGCGCACGGGGCGTTCTGCATGGCCGTGTCCGGCAAGTGCTACCTGTCGCTTGCCGCCTACGGGGAAAGCGCCAACCGCGGCGCATGCATGCAAGTGTGCCGCAGGGGGTACGTAGTGACCGACTATGAAACCGGCAATCAGGTACACATCGACAATAAGTATCTGATGTCGCCTAAGGACCTCTGTACCATCGACTTTCTTGATAAGTTCATAGAGGCCGGCGTCAAGGTTTTCAAAATCGAAGGCCGCGCCAGAAGTGCCGACTACGTCAAAATAACAAGCAGCTGCTACCGCCAGGCCGCCGATGCAGTGGCCGACGGAACTTTCACTCCCGATATGGGCGCCGCCTTCAAGGAAAAGCTGGCCACGGTCTTCAACCGGGGCTTCTGGGACGGCTACTATCTGGGCGCGCCGATGGGCGAGTGGAGCTCCGTGTACGGCAGTTCCGCAACCCGCCGGAAAGTGTATATCGGCCAGGTAACCAATTGGTTCGACAAGATAGGAGTAGCGGAGGTGCAGGTGGATGCGTCGCCGCTGCACAGGGGCGACGAGATTCTGTTCATCGGCCGCACTACCGGCATCCTGGAAGTCAAGATTGACGACCTTAGGGTTGACTATCTCCCTGCCGATGTGGCCCCCCAGGGCATCCGCTGCTCTGTGGCTGTCCCGCCTGAGGCTATGCCCGAGGACAAGCTCCCGTCGGCCGAATCCCCGAGAATCCACCCCCGCCGCGGCGACAAAGTCTATCGCTGGGACTGGATCAACCTCGACACACAACCCTCTCACCCATAACACTTTACAGAAATCAAGTGTGACTTTTTGCCGCACTTGATTTCAGCATTTGCTTCTGTGTCAGATATTTACGTGTCAAGCTTATGATTACTGAATCTACTATCAATGAGGCCATCGAGGCTCTGTTCAGGGGCATCGAGTTCCAGGCTCAGCCGGCAGGGCTGTACGACCCTCTGCGCTACATGATTGCCATCGGCGGAAAGCGTCTTCGCCCGAAGCTTTGTCTCACCACCTACGGTATTTATGCCGATGAGCTCACCCCCTCGATCCTCCAACCAGCCGCCGGCCTGGAAGTTTTCCACAGCTTCACCCTTATCCACGACGACATCATGGACCACAGCCCCCTTCGCCGAGGGCACGACACAGTCTGGAAAAAGTGGGATCAGGACACGGCCATCCTAAGCGGCGACGTCATGTGCATCGACGCCTACAAGCGCATAGCGCAAGCTCCGGCCAGCGTATTGCCCCAGGCGGTGGCGCTGTTCTCGAAAACAGCGGCCGAGGTCTGCGACGGGCAGCAGATGGACATGGAATTCGAGAATTGGCAAGTGGTCTCGATGGACGAATATATGCAGATGATCGGCCTCAAAACCGGCGTTCTGCTGGCCTGCTCGGCCGAAATGGGCGCCCTTATCGGAGGGGCCGATGCCGCCAGCCAGAAGCATCTGTACGACTTCGGCTACAATCTTGGCCTTGCCTTCCAGGTGGCCGATGATTACCTCGATGCCTACGGCGATCAGCAGGTCTTCGGCAAACCTATCGGCGGGGACATCCTGAACGGGAAGAAGTCCTGGCTCACCATCAGGGCATACGAGAAAGGCGCCGTCGAAGTCCTGGAAGCACTTGAGCATAAGGCCGATACGCCCTCGGAGCAGGCCGCTAAGATTGCCCGCGTCAAAGCCATCTACGACAGTGTCGATGTCGCTGCCGATGCCCGTGCTGCCATCTCCAGCCTCTCCGCCGCCGCGGTGGAAAAGGCGGCATCGGCCACAATGCCCGCGGAAGGCCTGGCATCCCTGAAAAACTTCTCCTCCAGCCTAATCGGCCGCAACTTCTGACCTTGACACGCAACTCCCTAACAATCAACAAGTTCCTGAAATCAAGTGTGGCAAAAAGTCACACTTGATTTTCATAAATGGCTCAGGGACAGAGGGTTGCGTGTCGAGGCTATTTTTCCAGCCAGGAGAGGAAGTCATCTACTCTGGCGCGGGAGACGGTGAAGTCTGCCAGGGCGGGGAATTCCGGGCGCAGGGTTATGCGGAGGCGACCACCCATGAGGCGGGACACCGAGTCGATGACGCCTTCGGAGATAATGCAGCTGCGGGAAATGCGGAAGAACGACGCCGGGTCAAGCGATGCGGCGATGGTGTCCAGGGAATCGTCCAGAACGTAGGAACTGCCTGCCGATGTGACGATGTAGGTGTTCTTGGACTCGGAATAAACGTAGGCGATATCGGATGCGCGGACCGGGACTATGCGGTCGTTCAGCTTTATGAGGAATTTCTCCTTGAAGGCCTGGTCGATCATCTTCCGGACCGATTCCGGACGCGAAGTCTCACCTGCGGACACCCTGCCGATGGAGCGCTTAAGATCCTCTACGTCAATAGGTTTGAGGAGGTAGTCCACAGCGTTTACCTGGAAGGCGCGGATGGCGTACTGGTCGTAGGCCGTGGTCATTATTACAGGGGCGGGGACGTCGATGTTGGCGAAGATTTCGAAGCTGTTGCCGTCGCTCAGCTCAACGTCCATGAAAATCACATCCGGGGCGGGGTTGGCGCAAAGCCATTGAATGGAATCTTTGACGGAGCCGATAGCCCCGACTACCTCCACTTCCGGGAAATTGTCGGCCAGAAGGGAAATCATGTGCGCCCGGGCGCGGGGCTCATCTTCTATGATTAGTGCTTTCATGTGGTAACGCAAAGATACTAATTATTCCGGAAAAGCCAAAATTGGAATGCTAACCGCAAATGAATCAGGCGTTTCCACAACCTGTATTTCCTTTCCGGCGATGTCTCTGTACTGATTTCGCACATACTGCAGGCCGATTCCGCTGGAAGGAGCGGCCGACACCTTTGGGACCCGGTTGTTCCATACCGTAAGGTTTGTCCCGTCCGAGCTAAGCACCACATGCAGAGGATTTTCCGGGCCGATGGCGTTGTGTTTGATGGCATTCTCCAGCAGCAGCTGCAGCGTGCAGGGCGGGACGCAGCCTTCGGGGACATCGGCCTTTATTTGATTCTCTATTATGAGGCCGTCGGGGAAGCGGATCTGAATAAGGTCCCTGTAGTTGCTTGAGAAGGCGATTTCCTCGGCTACCGGGACCAGGCGCTTGCTCTCATGCTGCATCATGTAGCGGTAGATGGAGGCCATCTTGTGGATATAAGTGCTTGCTTCTTCCCGGGTGCCGTCTTGTACGATTGAATCCAGCACGTTGAGGCTGTTGAAAAGGAAGTGCGGGTTAACCTGGTTCTTGAGATTCATGTAGCTGAATTCGGCCTTGTGCCTGCGTGCACGCTGCTTTGAAACCTCCCGCTGCATCTTGAGCGCAAAGATAACCATGTAGGCGAGCGAAAGCAGGGTGACAATAACCAGAAGGCCGATAACGCCCGACTCCTGGAACAGGTCTCCTTCGTATGAAAGGTCGATATATACGCGGAAGCCGAAGACGGCGGCGATGCCCGCGATTAGCCAGCCCACGTTCTTGTGCCAGGACTGGGTGCTCTCATATCCTGCGGCGCCCTGAGGGGATACGGTATGCGCGAAAAGGTACAGCGCCCATCCCAGAAGCTCTGTTACGATGAAGGTGGTGATGGCGTGCTGCCACAGGGGAGGGAGGAAGTCGAAGACAAGTTGTGCGCCGAGGTTTCCGAAAATAAAGCCCAGGGCGTTTACCAGCACCAGGGAGATTATGGTGATTTCCACGGTGAGGTTTTCCTTGCGGCAGATTACTACTGCAAGGGCCATTGTGAGGGCGGTAAGGAACAGACTGTCGGGCACACCTGCAAGAGAGCACACGAGCGAAGTTGCAGCGTGCGCAAGTGCGAAAAAATGGATGAACCAGCTGGTTTGTATTCTTTTCATACCGGCTACTAATTTACTAATAATTCCGTTCGTCGCAAAAAAATGTCCGTTCAACCTTTTTTGGTCGCGCGTAATTATAAGGTTTGCGGACGAAAGAGTATTTTTGCAGATGCCATATTGGCTAAAACTGATAACAGTATGTCTCAAAAACGAAATTTGACATTCCGCCAGCTGGTGGATCTGAGCTTCGGCTTTTTCGGCGTGCAGATAGCATACGCCCTGCAAAGCGCCAATATCAGCCGCATCTTCGCCACCTTGGGCGCAGATCCGCACCAGCTGTCATTTTTCTGGATTCTCCCCCCGCTGATGGGCATGATAGTGCAGCCCCTTATCGGCAAATACAGCGACCGTACCTGGTGCAAAATGGGCCGACGCAAGCCCTACCTTCTAATCGGCGCCGTCATTGCCGTGCTGGTTATGATTTTCCTTCCAAACGCCGGCAGCCTTCATTTCGGCACCCGGCTCTTCCTGGGACTTAACGCCGCGATGTGGTTCGGCCTGTTCTCCCTGATTTTCCTGGATACCTCCATCAACATAGCCATGCAGCCCTTCAAGATGATGGTGGGCGACATGGTCAACGAGGAGCAGAAAACCACCGCCTACAGCATCCAGAGCTTCCTTTGCAACGCCGGCAGCCTTGTGGGATATGTCTTCCCCATCCTCTTCACCTGGATAGGCATAGCCAACACCGCACCCAAGGGCGTGGTTCCCGACAGCGTGATTTACAGCTTCTACTGCGGCGCCGCCATCCTCATCCTCTGCGTGCTGTACACCTTCTTCCGCGTGAAGGAGATGCCCCCGAAGGAGTATGCCGAATTCCACGGCATCGACCTGCAGAAAGAGTCCGAGAAAAAGAGCGAAGGCCTCTTCAAACTCCTTGTGAAAGCACCCAAGACATTCTGGACCGTCGGCCTGGTGCAGTTCTTCTGCTGGGCCGCTTTCCTCTACATGTGGACTTACACCAACGGCGCCATTGCCGACAATGTCTGGCACACGGCCGATACAGCCTCCGAGGCTTATCAGACCGCCGGCAACTGGGTGGGCGTGCTGTTCGCCGTGCAGGCCGTCGGCTCCCTTGTCTGGGCCGCCGTCCTGCCCCGCTTCAAAAACCTCAAGCTGGCCTATGTCGTAAGCCTTCTCATCGGCGCCCTGGGCTTTGCTTCGGTAATGTTCATCCACAACCAGTACGTGCTGTTTGTCAGCTACTTCCTCATCGGCTTCGCCTGGGCCGCCATGCTGGCACTGCCCTTTACGCTCCTCACCAACGCGCTTGAGGGAAGCCCCTACATGGGAAGCTATCTGGGCCTTTTCAACTGCACCATCTGCCTGCCGCAGATCGTGGCTGCCGCAACGGGCGGCCTGGTGCTGTCTATGGTGGGCGGCTCCCAGCCTGCCATGCTCCTTGTCGCCGGGGTGTTCCTGGTGCTTGGCGCACTTAGCGTGAAACTCATCAAAATCAAATAATTAACCAACTTTCGCACTAATGAAAAGAGTTTTAACCGCAGTCGCAGTGCTCTTAGCAGCTTGCGCAACCGTATTCGCCCAGGGCGGATACCAGGTTAAAGGTGTGATAGTCGATGCCATCGGCCCCGTCATCGGTGCCTCTGTCATTGAACAGGGAACCACCAATGGCACCTCCACAGGCCTGGACGGCGACTATGCACTAAAAGTTTCCAGTCCGGATGCAGTGATTGAAATAAGCTGCATCGGATATGCAACACAAACTTTCCCGGCCAAGGCCGTACCCGCAACAGTCACCCTCTCCGAGGATGCAGACTTCCTCGACGAAGTTATGGTAATCGGTTATGGTACTGTGAAAAAGACGGATATGACCGGTTCGGTCTCCACAGTGAAGGCCGACCAGGTAAACAAAGGTATCGCCTCATCCCCGTCTCAGCTGCTGGCCGGTAAAACGGGCGGCGTTGTTGTAACGGCCGGTGACGGTATGCCTGGCAGCGCCTCCACTATCCGTATCCGTGGCGGCTCCTCCTTGCAGGCTTCCAACGACCCTCTCATCATCGTTGACGGCCTTCCTGTCGGCTCCCACGGTGTTGATGGTATGGGCGACGCCCTTTCAACCATCAATCCGGACGACATCGAGAGCTTCACCGTGCTTAAGGATGCATCGGCAACCGCCATCTACGGTTCCCGTGCTTCCAACGGCGTTATTATCATCACTACCCGCACCGGTAAAAAATCCGACGGTTTGATTCCGCACGTGAACTTTGACTTTACCACTTCACTTAGCCAGAATTCCCGTTACGCGCAGGTGCTTAGCGCCGACCAGTACCGGAATCTGATGCTTGGTGACAATGGCTATATTGCCAGATTTGTCACTTCCGAGGCCGGTCAGGCAGCAGCCCGCGCCAGTATCGGTGACGCTAATACGGATTGGCAGAAAGCCATCTATCGTGTGGGTCAGTCCTATGAAGGCAACCTGGGCCTCACCGGTAATATCCAGATGGGCAAGGACAACTACCTCCCTTACCGCGTTTCCGGCGGTTTCCTCTTCCAGGAAGGTACCCTCAAGACTTCCGAGATGGACCGTGGGACCCTGGCCGTGAACCTGAACCCTTCCCTGCTGGACAATCACCTCAAGATTGACCTCAGCGCCAAAGGCGTGTACATGCACAACCGCTGGGCCAACACCGGTGCCATCGGCTCCGCAGTCAATTTCAATCCTACGCTTCCTATTTATGATAGAGCCGGCGTGAACGGATATACTTCTTATAGGAACACAGACGGTGCCATTATCGGTCTCGCTCCCAGTAACCCTGTAGCCGCTTTGGAAGAGTACCAGGACTTCAGTGACGCTTTCCGCTTTATCGGCAATGCCCAGCTGGATTATGCCATCCACGGCTTTGAAGACCTGCACCTGCATGCCAACCTGGGTCTGGACCGTTCCTCTTCCAAGAGTCACACATTTGTTGCAGCAGGATCGGAGCAGTCCTTCCATGACCAGGGACATCCCGGTATGGGATATGACCGTCCTCGCAACGAGCTGCGCACAGACAAGACCCTTGAAGTTTATGCCAACTACAACAAGGACCTTGGCAAACACAACTTAGGCGCCATGGCCGGATATTCCTGGCAGGAATTCAAGGTCCATTCGCATTCAGTGACCACTACGGCCGACAAGTCCATCGTCACCGGAGAAGAAGATAATTACGATTTCATGTATCGTCTGATCTCTTTCTTCGGCCGTCTCAATTATTCCTACGGCGGCCGCTACCTCCTCACCGCTACAGTCCGTGCCGACGGTACCTCCCGCTTTGTGAACAACAAGTGGGGTATCTTCCCGTCCGTGGCATTTGCATGGAACATCAAGAATGAGAGCTTCCTGAAGGACGTCCAGGCCGTCTCGGCTGCGAAACTTCGTCTTTCCTGGGGCCAGACCGGCCAGCAGGAAGTGAACGCCGGTGACTACCCGTCCTTGCCTACTTATCAGTACAGCACGGATGCCAGTATGTATTATTTCGGCGACCGCAAGGTGATTCCTACCCTTCCTGTGGGTTACAATGAAGACCTTAAATGGGAAACGACAACCACCTACAATGCCGGTTTAGACTTCGGCTTCCTGAACGATCGCATCACCGGTAATCTGGAGTTGTATTATCGTTTGACTTCAGATCTGCTGAACAAGACTCCTATTCCTGCCGGCGCCAACCTTAAGAACGAGCTTCTCGCCAACATCGGTACCTTGGTCAACAAAGGTGTCGAATTGAACTTGAACTGGATTGCCATCGACAAGAAAGATTTGTTCTGGACCATCAACTTCAATGCCGCTTATAACCACAACCGCGTTACAAAGATGACCGCTTATGACACTGATGAATACAAGGGCGTTGCTACTGGTGGCATCAGTGGTGGTCAGGGTAATACTATTCAGCGTTTCCTGGTGGGACACCCGATCAACACCTTCTATGTGCACAAACAGGTGTACGATGTGGACGGCAAACCCATTTCCGGCCTTTATGAGGACCTGAACGATGACGGCAAGTTGAACGAGGACGATTTCTACTGCTACAAGCAGGCGGCTCCGGATTTCACCTTCGGCCTCAACACCAATCTCAGTTGGAAGCGTTGGACGCTGGCCGCATCGGCCCATGCCAACATCGGCAATTATGTGTACAATAACAATGCTTCCGTGCGCAGCTATATGAGCGATCTGTGGACCAATAACTGGTCGGCCAACCGACTGGCTACTGTTATCGATGCTCCTTTCTATATTGCCGACTATTTCTCCGATTACTTTGTGGAGAATGCCTCCTTCCTTAAGATCGATAACGTGACCCTTGGTTATACATTCCCTATCAAGGGCACATTCATTGACAGAAGCGGTTCTTTGAATCTGTTTGCCACCGTGCAGAATGTGGCCACCATTACCCGTTACAGCGGTATTGATCCCGAAGTCTTCTCGGGTATCGACAACAACATGTACCCCCGCCCCCGTATGTATATGCTGGGCCTTAAGTTCAACTTTTAATATATGGGAGGAATGATTATGAAAAAATATACTACTATTCTTGCTGTGATTGCCGCCGCCCTGGTAGGCACTACCTCCTGCTTGAAAGACCTGGAGATTGAACCTGTTGACGACGACGTCGTTCTCCCGGCCGATATACTTACCGGCACAGAGGAGTTCGAAAAGGTGTTGGCAAAATGCTATGTCGGGCTCTCCACTTCAGGATCTTGGGGTGAAAGCTCCGCCGATATCGATGGTATCGACAACGGCTTCGGCCAATATATCCGCGCCCTGTATTATCTGGAGGAAGTTCCCTCGGATGAGGCACACCTTGTTTGGAACGACAACACCCTGCCCACGTTCAAGTTCATGCGCTGGACTGCTTCCGATGTTTTCGTCCGCGCTATGTTCTCCCGCTGCTATTTCCAGATCAGCATCTGCAACGAGCTCATCCGTCAGGCCAACGCATCCACTTTAAAAGACGACCCTAAGATTCAGCAGTATGTCGCAGAGGCAAGGGCCCTCCGTCTTTTGAGTTATTATCATGCGGTGGATATGTTCGGCTACAAGCATATTCCTTTTGCAACGGAAGAAAACAACATTGGCTCTGTCGGCCCCGCTCCCAGCAATGATTTGGTTCCATGGATGCTGAATGAAGCTGAAGAGCTTCTCTCTTCTGACAAACTGGCCGCCATCGGCGCCGCCGAATATGGCCGCGTTGACAAGGGTTTTGTCCAGATGCTCAAGGCCAAGATTAACTTGAACGCCCCTGTATATCTGGGACTCTCAGGTGCCGAGGCCGCCCCGTATTACCAGGCTGCCGCCGAAGCGTGCAAAGCTATTGTCGCTGCTTATCCTACCCTTCATCCCAACTATAAGGAACTTTTCATGTCGGACAATGACCGCTGCCGCGACGAGATTATCTTCTGCGTGGAGGAAAAAGCAGGAGAAATCCAGACTTGGGGTTCCACCCAGTTCCTCGTATGTGCACAATACGCTGATGGTGACACGGAAACTGCAGCCCTTCTCGGCACCAGCGCCAACGGTTGGGGCGGTCTCAATGTTACCCCTACATTCATGAACAAGTTTGACAGGGATAACGATGTCCGTTTCATGTTCTGGGGAGGTCCGAAAGGATTCCCCGACACTATGGATAATCCTCACGATTTTACAACGGGCTGGTCTTCCTATAAGTGGACGAATATGGCTTCTACAGGTGCCATTTATGCCGGCAACGGCTTCATTGACACCGATTTCCCGCTCTTCCGCAGTGCAGACGCCTATCTGATGCTGGCCGAATGCCAACTCCGTGGCGCTTCAAATGTCACCGAAACTGAGGCCAAAGCTGCCTGGAACGCTGTCCGCCGCCGCGCAGGCCTGGGTGAAGTGACCAACTATACTCTTGATGAACTTCTTGATGAACGTGGCCGCGAACTTTACTGGGAATGCCACCGCCGCAGCGACCTCATTCGTTTCGGTAAATTCACCGGTGATTCTTATCTCTGGGAATGGAAAGGAGGAGAACACAGCGGCACAGCAGTCAGTGATTATCTTGCCTTGTTCCCGATTCCTGCTGCCGAGACCAATTCCAACAGCAAACTGGGACAGAATCCCGGGTATGCCGGTGCAACCGAATAATGGAAGTATAAGAATATGAAAAAATTATTATCCATATTGTCTGTCGGAGCCATACTGCTTGGTATGGCCTCCTGCGCAAAAGAAGAAGTCCGGGTTGTCTTTGACCCGGCTAGTTCCACCGCGCCGGTCATTACATCTTATGAAGAGGTAGATGGTGACATTACTGTTACCTTTACCCCCGGCGTTATGAATGTTAACCAAAAAATTGTTAATCACTGGCTTGCTGTCACCTCTTTGGATGGTCAGCCCGTGAGTTACGGCATTAGTACCACTGTCAAGGACGGCGTTGCCAAAGTAACGTCGGCCAACCTTGCAAAAGCCCTTGTGGCTTTAGGCTGCGAAGATGGTTCCAAGGCCGATTTCGAATTGGTCGTCCGTGCTTCTCCGCTTCAGAAAGTCGAAGTCCGCGACGATGAGCCTAACACTTTTGTGGATTCCAAAGAAATCGCCGAGTTTGCCGACTATGCAGTGGTCCTGCCTAGCGGCGATCCGTATGCCCGCTATGTTGACCTGAGTGAATGGGGCCTCGTAGGTGTTATCAACAACTGGGGCAACCCGGATGCCGATGGAAATGTCGCTCCCGACGTGGAAATGTGGACCAACGGAACCCTGCATGTCGCAAAGGGTGTGGAACTCAAAAAGGGCGATGAAATCAAGTTCCGCAAGAATGCCAACTGGGACGAAAACCTCGGCTATGGTGAAGGCGTCACACAGTACACTATAGGCGAAGCCTTCTCCGTAGTCGCCGGCGGAAGCAATATCGTAGTGGCCGAAGACGGCAAATACGACATCTTCCTGGATCCCGTAGCTCTCACGGTCACTATCATAGAGTCCGTTATGCCTGCTGAAGATCCGTATGCCGCTTATACGGAAGATAGTCCTTGGACCCTGGTAGGCTCTTTCAACGGTTGGGGTAATAATCCCGATGTGGAAATGGTGTCCAACGGAACCCTCCACGTGGCAAAGAATGTCCACTTCGATGCAGGCGTCGAGTTCAAGTTCCGCAAAGACCTGGCCTGGACAGAAAACTTCGGTTATGGAGATGGTGTAGATTCTTACACCCTGGATGCCGAGTTTGCTGTAAAACAGGATGGTGCAAACATTATAATTGCAGAAGCCGGTGACTATGACATTTTCCTGGATCCCGCAAATGCCACTGCCAAGATTATCCTTACCAAAGCTGTTGCTGGAGATCCGTATGCTACTTATACCGAAGTAAGTACTTGGTCTGTAATTGGCTCCTTTAATAGCTGGGGCGGTGATGTGGAAATGGTTACCAACGGTACCCTCCACGTGGCCAAGGCTTTTGCTGCCAATAAGGATGTGGAATTCAAGTTCCGCCAGGATAAGGGTTGGACTGTAAACTTTGGTTATGCCTCCGGTGTTTCCGAATATGTTCTGGGCGAGGAATTCGCCGTTGCACAGGATGGCGGTAACATCAAGATTCTGGAAGACGGCGTTTACGACCTCATTCTGGATCCGGAGAACGCTACGGCTAAGATTATCAAGTCTGTAGCTCCCGAAGCCGGAGATACTCCTGCCCCCGAACCCAAACCGGAGGTGTGGTCCCTGATCGGCACCATCGGCGGGGCTGGATGGGATACTGATACCGACCTTACCAACACCAGCGGTGACATCTGGGAAATCAAGAACGTTGCCATTGGAGCCGGAGAGGTCTTCAAGATCCGCGCCGACCACGACTGGGCTAAGAGCTATGGCGGCCCTGAGGCCAACTTCGATATGCCCAAGGAAGACGAAACCACCGAAGGTGTGTACAAAGCCACTATCGGCGAAACCTTCACAGCTGGCACTACCAATATCTACATCGAGGCGGAAGGCGCATACAACATCGTCTTTACCTATGGCGACGAACCTACCATCCTCATCGAGGAGTACAAGGAGTTCCCGGATCATGTGTATATGATTGGTGATGATTTCGGCGGCTGGAATTGGGATTCCGATGGCGTTGTGGAACTGACTACTGTCCTGCACAATCCCGAATGGGGTGCCAATGCGGAGGCCCAGTGGTGGACTGTCCGTTATTTCGATGCTTCCAAGGGCTTCAAGTTCTGCGCCAAGCGTGCATGGGACGGCGATTTCACCAGCTTGCAGACCAACGACGGCTATACTGTAGGCAATGACAATAATTGTCACGTGGCCGAAAGCGGTTTCTACCTGGTCCACATCGACTACAAGAGAGGGCTCCTGCACATGGAACCCGCCCGTGTATCCCTTGTGGGTGACTGCACGGATGTTGCAGACAATTGGAACGAAGAGGCTGTCCTTGCCAGCGAAGCCAACCTCTTTAAGGCCGATGGCACTGTGATGAAGATTACCCTGCCCAAGGCCGGTAAACTCCGCATGTATGCCGCTTCTTCCATCAGCACATCGGACCAGTGGACCCGTGAGTTCAACATCTACGACGGTGTCATCACTTATCGTCCCTCCGGTGGCGATTTGGCTGATGTCGTCGTCAAGGCCGGCCAGGTGGTCACTCTTGACTTCAACGCCGGTACTGGTTCCATTACCGGTGAAGGCCAGGCTCCTCAGTACAAGGAAGAAATCTTTGTCCCCGGCAGCTATTCCACATGGACTCCTGAGCAGGCTCCCAAGCTTCTCGGTAAGGGCGACGGCGCCTTCAAGGGTGCTGTGAATATGAGGACGACCGATGGCGGCAATCCAGAGTTCAAGTTCGTTCACGACGGTGGCTGGATCGGCGGCACAGCTGATGCAACGGCTGCAGGTGCTTACACCCTGGGTGCAAATGACAACATGAATATCGGCGCCGGTGCTTATTACTGGTCGGTGGATCTGACTCAAAACATCGCCACTGCAACCGAGATTACCAAGGTCGAGCTGATGGGCTCCTTCGACGGCGGCTGGGAAAAAGGTATTGATCTTACCTATGATTCTGCCAGCGCCACTTACACCGGCTCCGTCACACTTGGCGACAAGGCCGAAGTCAAAGTACGCTTCAACGAGAACTGGGGCCTCACATTGGCCGGCACTCTCGATGCCCTCTCCGCAATTGCCGATGGCAACATTCCGGTTGAAGTAGGAGGCACCTACAACATCGCCCTCGACCTCAACGCCAGAACACTCACACTATCCAAATAAGTGTCCCTAAACCTCGAACGGGCGCCCCTGACCGGACGCCCGTTTGCCAAATTGATATGATTATGAAGAAATTTGTTTCCATATTGCTTGCAGTGGCGGCTTTTGCTGCCTGCGCGCCTTCGGAGAAACCCGGAGGCGGAACCGAAGTTGTGTCCCTGTCGGTCAGCCCTACGTCTTTGTCCTTCAAGGAGGCCGATGCTTCCACGAAGTTTGTTTCAGTCACGGCGGGCGGCGCCTGGACGGCGACTGTGACAGGAGATTGGATACATGCCGGCAAGCTTAGCGGCACGGGAAACAGCTCCATTTCAGTGAAAGTGGATGCAAGTGATGAAGAAAACACCAGAAGCGGAAGCATCAAGGTCACCTGCGGCTCAGAATCGGCCACTGTTGAGGTGACGCAGGAAGGCAGCGGAAAGACGCCTCTGGTGCCCGCTCCCGCCGCTTTCGACGGCAACAAGCTCTCCAGCACCACCTACCAACTGTTGGTTTATAGTTTTGCCGATTCCGACGGCGACGGCTGGGGAGATTTCAAAGGCATCCAGAACAAACTGGACTATCTGGATAAGCTGGGCGTAACGGCGTTGTGGCTCAGCCCTATTCATCCTTCCGATTCCTATCACGGCTATGACGTTACCGACTACTTTGCCACCAACGAGAAGTTCGGCACGGATGCCGATTTCAAGAATCTTGTGGATGCGGCCCATGCCAAGGGCATAGAGATTTACATCGATTACGTGCTGAATCACTCCGGAAAAGGCCATCCTTGGTTCAAGGAGGCGCTGGCCAATCCTTCCAGCTCCTATCGCGATTATTATTTCATAAGTTCCAATCCATCGGCCGATTACAGCAAGTTCCCTATGCTCAGCGGAACAAGCTTCAATTCCGGCGAATGGAAGATCGGCGCTTCTGGATCGCCCAGAATCAGCATTTCCAAGACCACAGAGTCTGTAACTACAGGAGACGCCAGCTGGAACCTTTGGATATGGCCCATCAGCGGGACGACCGGTGATGCTCTCCATTTCAAGGACAACGGTGACGGAACAATGTATCTGGTGACGGAAATCAATGGCAAGTACGGCATTCTTCTCCGCTCCAAAGACGGCTGGGACAACTCCAAGTTCGGCGGTAAAAATAGCGGTGCAACCCTCTCTGACGGCGGTTCTCTTGACCTTGTGGCCGAAGGAAACGACATTACCTTCACCGGCGACGGACGTTACAAAATCGAAATTTCCAACCTTTCCACAGAAACGCTCTATTACATGGGCTGCTTCAGCGATTGGATGCCGGATCTGAACTACGGATCAATTGCATCCGTCAGCGACAATGCGCTCTTTAAGGAGCTGGTGAAATCGGCAAAGAAGTGGATCGATATGGGCATTGACGGCTTCCGCCTGGATGCGGTGAAGCACATCTGCGGTGGTATCGGCTCTTATAACAATCAGGCCAACAGAACATTCCTTAAAGCCTGGTACGAAGCCTGCAATGATGCTTACAAGGTCGCCGGCCATTCCGACAATATCTTCATGGTAGGGGAGTGCTGGGACGGCCACGGCGTAGAACAGTATTATTATGAGGGTATAACCTCCTGCTTTGAATTCGAATACTGGACGCTCCTGCAGCGGGCCCTCTCCAGCGGTAGCGCCACCAGTTTCGTCTCCTCCGTCAGCGGCATGGTCAAGGACCACAAAGGCATCAGGGCCGATGCGGAGACCTCCATCTTCATGACCAATCACGACCATTCCAGCAAGACCGGCGGCGGCGAAGTACGTGCGGCCGACGACCTTGGAAAGAACCTCGACAAGGAGAAACAAGCCGCTGCAATGCTCCTTACTTGCCCTGGTAAACCGTTCGTCTATCAGGGCGAAGAACTGGGCTACTGGGGCAATTCCGCCGGCCGCGGAGACGAATACCTCCGTGCCCCTATCGTTTGGAATAAATCGGCCAGCGACTGCGCTAAAGGCTGGGCCGGTGGAAAGGTGGACAATTCCATGCTCACCGGTTCCATCTCCGTCGAGACACAATCGGCCGATGAAAACTCCCTGCTGAACACCTACATCACTTGGGGACGTCTTCGCAACACTTATCCTGCGCTGGCTTCCGGTGAGATGACATCGGCCCCCGGCAACAGCGGCTCGATAGCTGCCTGGTACATGACCAGCGGCTCCGAGAAGATGCTGGTGATGCACAATGTGGCCGCCAAAGAGGCCGAGCTTACAGTTTCCGACTCCATGGAGCACCCTGTCGCTGTCCTCGGCAGCGCATACGTAAAGAACGGCAAGCTCCTCCTCGGCCCCAACTCCTCAGTAGTTTTCGCACTGTAAACCTAGGCACGTAAACGCCTGAAACATAACCCTTTCCTGAAATCAAGTGTGACTTTTTGCCACACTTGATTTCAGCATTTTGCTGATAGTCAGGTACTTGCGTGTCGAGGGGCGGCGGTGCTTTGATTTGCGGCAGAATTTGGCTAACTTAGCGCTATGAAAAAACTTATGCTTCTGGCTGCGCTTTTCGCGGCATTTTCCTGCGGTAACAAAACCGCTCCTACAGACCCTGCCTCCGGTGACGGCGGAGATTCCAAGCCGGAACCTGTCGAAATCCCCATCGCCACCCCCGCATTCGCAAAAGGGGCCGATATCAGCTGGGTTTCAGAGATGGAGGCGTCCGGTAAAACCTTCAGGAAGAAAGACGGCACCAAGGCCGATATCCTCGCAGTCCTTGCCGATTGCGGCATCAACGCCATCCGCCTGCGCGTGTGGGTTGATCCGTACAAAGGCTGGAGCGGGAAAGACGACGTCATCGCCCTTGCAAAGCGCGTAAAGGCCGCCGGCATGGCCCTGATGGTGGATTTCCACTACAGCGATTTCTTTGCCGACCCTGACCGCCAGACTATCCCTTCTGCCTGGGCAGCCGACAAGAGCGACATGGACAAGATGTGCAAACACGTTGCCGACCATACCACCGACGTCCTCAAGGCGCTGAAAGATGCCGGCGTGACGGTAAATTGGGTGCAGATCGGCAATGAAACGCGGGAAGGAATGCTGTTCCCTACGGGTAAGGCTTCCTGGAATAATAAGCAGATTAATCTGAGCGATTTTGTCAGTCTTTATAATGCAGGATATGATGCGGCAAAGAAGATTTACCCCGAATCATACGTAATGCCGCATTTGAATAACGCTTATCTAAGCGCATCGTATGGCAATCCCATGTGGCTTGATGACTTTAAGGCCAAAGGCGGAAAGTTTGACATGATTGCTCTTTCTCATTATCCCCATTATGAGAGTAAAATGTGGATAGGAAGTACCGAGAAAACGCTCTCCCCGTCAGAGGTTAATCAGTACGCTATCGCATATCTTAAAAAAGTTGCTAGTGATTATGGTGTGCCCGTCATAGTCTCAGAAATAGGCGTAAACTCCACCAAATCAGGCGCTGCAGACCTGCTGGCCTCCTTCATGACCGAAGTCCGCAAAATATCGGCCTGCAAAGGCGTTTTCTATTGGGAACCGGAAGTCGATGGCGTCTGGAAGCCGGAGATCTATTCCAAACCGGCCGAACTGAGCAAATACAGCGGCACCACTGTCTCATCTGCCTGGGTCGCTTACAACCAAGGCGCCTTCACCACCGACGGCAAACCAACCACCATCCTGGACCCCTTCGCCAACTAAAAACCTCGACACGCAACCCGCTGTCCCTCAGCGACTTGTGAAAATCAAGTGTGGCAAAAAGACACACTTGATTTCAGGAAATGGCTGATTGTCAGTTGGTTGTGTGTCAAGGGTAGAAAGGATAAAAAAATGAACGGCACCCCTCCCCAAGGGTGCCGTTCGGGTATATAAAACGAACTTAACAAATAGACACGAAGAGAACTTCTATGTCCGCTGCAAAGTTACAATCTTTTATTCATAAAACAAACTTTTAATACATTTTAAAGTAATTAAATTATTTTAATTTAACATTATAACTTATAATAAGGCAGTTACGCTCTCATAGTAACGTTTTGATACCGGGATGGGAGCCACGTTTTCGCGGTCCATCTGGGCCAAAGCGAAGCCGTTGCTGTCCTTTTTGAGAAGATCCACGTGGACGGGGTTGATGAAATAAGAGCGATGGCACCGGACCAGTCCATGCCGCATCAGAAGCTCTTCAAGCGCCCGCATGGAGGAGCGAAGCGTAAACTCCCTGACGCGTCCGTTGTCCAGGTGGTAGATGTGTACGTAGTTGTCTTCGGCCTGAATGTAGAGGATAGCTTCTGAGGAGACGACGAATTTGAGGCGGTTCTGCTCGTCGTGGAAGCGGATGAGTTTCTTCTCGTCAACTGCGGGATTCAGGCCGACCCTTTTATTCAATACGTACAGCTGCACCCCCATCGACAGCAGCGACAGGGGAAAAACCAATATGCCAATCATGTAGAGGATGCACTGCATCATGACGGGGAAGTAGGCTCTGCTGTCGGCCCAGCCGATGCCCATGGGGATAGACATCAGCAAGCCGCACACGATGGCCTCTCCGAAGCACCAGGCGACATACAGCGTCCAGTTAAGGTCGATAGTGTGCCGCAGTATAAACAGTAGCATGCGCGAAACCGCGATTACGCCCAGTACGATAAGCGAGCATATTATCAGATTAAGGGTGTATGAATCGCTTCCGGCCGAGAGAAATTCTTCAATGTCGAACGGGCGGTAAACAATGCAGAAAACAAAAAAGAACAGCGGTACTCCGATGATGAAAAGAATGCTCGAAGGCATCTTGTAAAATGTGCGTGCTATCGTTTTCATTCGTCACTATTTTAGTGTGGTAAAAGAACTTTTTATCCTTTATTCGTCCCAAAAATAAGACTTTCGTCCCTAAATAGCAAATTTTACCACTTTTCGTTCGTCCCAACAACATTTTTTTCTCTGTCATTTTGAAAGCCGATAATTTTGCAAACAAACAAGCGCAGAAAAGTCATGAAAACTGTTGTTCCCATCTTCTTTTCAGTAAGCGATGCCACCGCACCGCTTCTCGCGACGGTTGTAAGCTCCATCAAAGATAACGCAACCGCTTATTTTGTTTATCAGGTCCATGTCCTCACGGAGGGCCTTTCCTCCAGCCTTGCATCAAAAATCGAGAGTTTCTCCTCCGATAATTTTCATATAAATATTACAAACGCGAAACTTCTGCCGACAAAGCTCGAAAACGCGCTTTATCTTGTGCCGGAGCTTTTCCCTCAGTACGACAAAGCCGTATGGCTTGACAATGAGCTGATAGTCAACGGCAATATTGCCCGCCTGTTCCAGGAGCCCCTGGGCAGCAAGCCGATAGGGTCGGTCTGCAGCACCCTTCAGAACGCGAATCCCGGCGTCCTGCTCCTTAACTGCAAGGCGCTGAGAGCAAGAAAGCAAGACCTTTCCGACAAAGACATCCTTCTCCTTGATCCGGAATGGAATGCGACTGCATCGGAAAAGGTATGCGACCTTGACGATGCTAAGATCATTCACTACGGCAGCCAGTTCAAGCCTTGGCTCAAGGAAGGCGCTCCTTGCAGCGAACTGTTCTGGAAGTATGCCGAAAAGAGCGGCTTCGGCGCCTACATCCGTGAAATGAGAAGAAGAAAATCCTTTCCGATGCCGATAGCCGGTTAGTTTTTTTCGCAAATCCCGTATTTATTCGTAAATTGGGCTGAAAAAACATATTCAGCCCTATGAGACGTATCCTGTCAGTTCTCCTTCTGCTCGCCGCCACCGTATCTGCCGGCGCAAAGACCTACAGCTTCACTTCGCCGGACGGCCGTCTTAAAGCCACCGTCCAAACCGGCGCAACCCTGACTTACAGCCTCGAAAGGGACGGCGCACCGCTGCTGACCCCCTCCGAAATCGGCCTGACTCTTGCCGATGGCACCATAATCGGCCCGGGAACCAAATTCCGCGGCCCTAAAAGGCGCAGCGTGGATGAAAGCATAAATGCCATCCTTTTCAAGCGCAGCACCGTGCGAGACAAGTTCAACGAACTCTCCCTGCCGGCCAAAGGATTCAGCGTCGTGTTCCGTCTTTACGACGACGGCCTGGCATACCGTTTCGTCCCGGAAAAGACAGTCACGGTGAAAAACGAAACGGCAAACTTCTGCCTTGCCGACGACTGGACAATCTACGTCCCTTACGTAAGAAAGCACGTCGAAACGCTTGAAGGTCAGTACATGAGCGCGCAGGAGTCGCAATATGCCGTGCATCCCGTGAGCCAGTGGAACAAGGAGCGCATCGCCTTCCCGCCCGTCACCATCGACGCCGGAAGCGTGAAGCTTTGCCTGACCGAGGCCGACCTTCGCAACTACCCCGGCATGTACTTTTACAACGGAAACGCCTCCACCACTCTGAAGGCAAGGTTCCCCGCAGTGCCGGACACGGAGCTGCAGGGCGGTCACAATATGCTCCAGAGCATAGTCACCTCCCGCAAGGACTACATCGCCCGCGACGCAAAAGACTTCCCCTGGCGCGTTGTAATAGTGGCCCGGGAAGACAAACTCCTGGCTCAGAGCGACATGGTGTATCGGCTCGCAAAGCCGGCCCAAGAGGCCGACTGGTCCTGGGTGAAGCCCGGCAAGGTAGCCTGGGACTGGTGGAACGACTGGAACCTCTACGGCGTTCCTTTCGAGGCCGGCATCAACAACGACACGTACAAATACTACATCGACTTCGCCGCCTCCAAAGGCATCGAATTCGTAATCCTGGACGAAGGCTGGTCCGTGAACCTTAAGGCCGACCTCATGCAGGTAATCCCGGAAATCGACCTCCAAATGCTTGCCGATTACGCCGCCTCCAAAGGCGTCGGCCTTATTCTCTGGGCGGGCTACAAAGCCTTCGACAAGGACATGGAGAACGTCTGCGCCCATTATTCGAAAATGGGCATAAAGGGCTGGAAGATAGATTTCATGGACAGGGACGACCAAGACGTAGTGCGCTTCTATGAGCGCGCCGCAGCAACCGCCGCCAAGTATAAGATGACGGTGGATTTCCACGGCGCCTACAAGCCCACAGGCCTTAACAGGACCTATCCCAACATCCTCAATTATGAAGGCGTTTTCGGCCTCGAGAACATGAAATGGGCGCCCAAGGAGACCGACCAGATAACCTACGATGTTACCATCCCCTTCACCCGCCTTGTGGCAGGTCCGGCCGATTATACCCAGGGCGCAATGCGAAACGTCACCCCCGGCAACTATCATCCTGCTTATTCAGAGCCGATGTCGCAGGGAACTCGCTGCCATCAACTGGCTGAGTACCTGATATTTGACGCCCCTCTCACCATGCTTTGCGACAGTCCCAGCAACTATATGAACGAGCCTGAATGCACGGAGTTCATAGCCGGAGTGCCCACCATCTGGGACGAGTCGGTCTGCCTGGACGGCAAGATAGGCGAGTATGTGGTCATGGCCCGCCGCAAAGGCTCGAAATGGTTCGTCGGAGCGCTCAACGGCCTCAAGGCACGCACGCTGGAGCTGGACCTGAGTTTTATCGGCCCCGGAGAGGCCCTTATCTTTGCCGACGGCCCCAACGCCCACCGCGCAGGACGTGACTTTGTCCGCACGAAAGCGCCTGTAACAGAAAAACTTACCGTCAAGCTCGCTCCCGGCGGCGGCTGGGTCCTGCAGATGTTGTAGAAGCATGTAGCATTTTTTTCTGCAATTCGGAGAATTTATTGTATATTTGCATGTTTAAGCGAATTTTACTTTAAATCTAATATAAATCCTTATGGCAGAAATCAAAAAAAGAGTCTATCGCTTCGGCGGAAAGCACGCAGAAGGCGACGGTAAAATGAGAGAGCTCCTGGGCGGCAAAGGTGCCAACCTGGCCGAGATGAACCTCCTTGGCATGCCCGTTCCCGCTGGCTTCACCATCACCACCGAATGCTGCACCGAGTACTATCGTCTGGGTGGCGGTTACACCCCCGAACTCAAAGCAGAAGTGGCCGATGCCCTGGAAGCCACAGAGAAAATCATGGGCAAGAAATTTGGTGACCCCACAGACCCTCTCCTTGTCAGCTGCCGCTCCGGCGCACGCAGCTCCATGCCCGGCATGATGGACACCATCCTCAATATCGGCCTTTGCAGTGCCACTATCCCCGGCATGATCAAAAAGACCGGCAACCCCCGTTTCGTATATGACGCATACCGCCGTCTCATCATGATGTACTCCGACGTCGTGATGGAAAAGGCCGAAGGCATCGAACCCGCCGACGGTCAGGGCATCCGCCAGCAGCTTGACCGCATGATGCAGGATGTCAAAGACGCAAAAGGCTACAAGAGCGACACCGAACTCACAGCCGACGAGCTCAAAGACCTCGCAGAGGCTTTCAAGGTGCGCATCAAGGAAGTCCTCGGCGTTGAATTCCCCGACGATGCAAAAGCCCAGCTTTGGGGTTCCATCGGCGGCGTATTCAAGAGCTGGAACGGCAAACGCGCCATCCGCTACCGCCAGATCGAGCACATTCCGGATGACTGGGGCACAGCCGTGAACGTTCAGTCCATGGTGTTCGGCAACATGGGTGAGACATCGGCCACAGGCGTTGCCTTCTCCCGCAACCCTGCCAACGGCGACAACAAATTCTACGGCGAATGGCTCATCAACGCCCAGGGTGAAGATGTGGTGGCAGGTATCCGTACCCCCAACCCCCTGAACGAAGCCACAAAGAGCGAAAAGAACAAGAACCTCGCTTCCCTGGAAACCGCAATGCCGGAAGTCTATAAAGAGCTTGACGACATCCGCAAGCGCCTCGAAGACCACTTCCAGGATATGCAGGATATCGAATTCACCATCCAGGAAGGCAAGCTTTGGATGCTGCAGTGCCGTATCGGCAAGCGCACCGGTCTGGCCGCCCTGCAGATGGCCGTCGATATGGTCGAAGAAGGCCTCATCGACGAAAAGACCGCCGTCATGCGCGTGGCTCCCGCCCAGCTTGACGAGGTTCTGCACCCCATCCTCGACCCCGCCTCCGAAAAGAAGGCCGCTGTCCTGGCTCAGGGTCTGCCTGCTTCTCCGGGCGGCGCCGTCGGCCAGATTGTCTTCACTTCCGAAGACGCCATTGCTTATGCGAAGGCCGGCAAGAAGTGCATCCTCGTCCGTGAGGAAACCTCTCCGGAAGACATCGACGGTATGCACGCCTCCGTGGGTATCCTCACCGAGCGCGGCGGCATGACCTCCCACGCAGCCCTCGTGGCCCGCGGCTGGGGCAAGTGCTGCATCGTAGGCTGCGACGCCCTCAAGATCAACTTCAAGGACAAGACCGTCAGGTTCGCCGGTGTTGACAAGACCTTCAAAGAAGGCGAATGGCTGTCCCTGAACGGCGCCAAGGGTCTCGTTTACGAAGGTGCCATCGAAACCATGGACGCCTCCGAGAACCCCCTCTTCGCCAAATTCATGGCAATGTGCGACAAGTTCCGCAAGCTCGGTATCCGCACCAATGCCGACACTCCCGAAGACGCAGCCCGCGCCCTCAAGTTCGGTGCCCAGGGCATCGGCCTGTTCCGTATCGAGCACATGTTCTACGGCCGCAACTCCGAACTGCCTCTTTCTAAGCTCCGCAAGATGATCCTCTGCGACACCGACGAAGAGCGCAAGAAAGCACTGGCAGAGCTGGAGCCTTTCATGAAGGCATCCGTAAAGGAAACCCTCCGCGTCATGGACGGCAAACCGGTTGTGTTCCGTCTCCTGGATCCGCCGCTCCACGAGTTCGTCCCTCAAGGCGAAGACAAGAAGAAAGAGCTGGCCAAAGACCTGGGTATCAGCGTCAAGGAAGTCGAAAAGCGTGGCGAAAGCCTGCACGAAGTGAACCCTATGATGGGTCACCGCGGCGTCCGTCTGCACGTGAGCTTCCCCCTGATTGCCGAAACCCAGTACCGCGCCATCTTCACCGCTACTGCAGAACTCCAGAAAGAAGGCCTGCACCCGCACCCGGAGATCATGATCCCCGTTACCATCAGCGCCCGTGAGCTCAGCTTCCAGAAGGTTATCTGCGACCGCATCAAAGCAGAAGTAGAGGCCAAGACCGCCCAGCTCATCGAGTATCAGTTCGGTACAATGATCGAGATCCCCCGCGCAGCCCTCACCGCCGACCGTATGGCCCGCGCAGCCGAATTCTTCAGCTTCGGTACCAACGACCTTACCCAGATGACCTTCGGTTTCAGCCGCGACGACATCGGCACCTTCATGGGTGACTATCTTGGCAACAAGATCCTGGACAGCGATCCTTTCCAGACCATCGACACCAAGGCTGTCGGCCAGCTCGTGAAGCTCGGCGTTGACAAGGGCCGCAGCAAGCGTCCCGGCCTGCAGTGCGGTATCTGCGGTGAACACGGTGGCGATCCCAAGTCCATCGAGTTCTTCAACACCATCGGCATCGACTACGTCTCCTGCTCACCGTTCCGTGTTCCTATCGCCCGCCTTGCAGCGGCCCAGGCCCAGATTCAGCAGAGCAAATAAGACGCGCTGAACGTGTAAAAATTTAGGGACTAACCTCGGAGGTTAGCCCCTTATTTTTATAGTAACTTTGCAGCGACTTCCGACAGCTCCGAGCGTTCTCCCTTGCGGAGGAATACGTGCTCGAACAGGGCCTGGCCCCTCATCTTTTCGCCAAGGTGGGTGAGGCCGTTGGACCACTGGTCCAGATAGGGCTGGTCGATTTGGAAAATGTCGCCCGTGAAGACCATCTTTGTGCCTTCTCCGGCGCGGGTGATAATGGTCTTTACCTCATGCGGAGTGAGGTTCTGCGCCTCATCCACAATGAAATAAACCTTGCCCAGCGAACGGCCGCGGATGTATGCAAGAGGGGAGATGACAAGCTTTTCCTCGCGGACCATGGCGTCCAGGCGCTGAGCCTGCTTGCTGCCGGGGCGGAAACAGTGGCGAATCACCTCCAGATTATCCATGAGCGGCTGTACGTAAGGGCTCATCTTGCTCTTCTGGTCGCCCGGAAGGAAGCCGATATCCTGCCCTCCCAGCACTACGGTGGGCCTTGTAAGGATGATTTGGTCGTACTCGTTTGCCTGTTCCAGGGCCGATGCCAATGCAATCAGCGTTTTACCAGTACCCGCACCGCCGGTGAGCGATACAAGCGGAATGTCAGGATTCAGGCACGCGTCCATGGCGAACTTCTGCTCCAGATTTCGGGGGCGGATGCCGTATGCCTCGCTGTTGCGCACAAGTACAATCTCCTGCTTGCGGGCATCGTATCTGGCGCATACGGGAGTGCCGCCGAAGTTGAACTGGTACAGTTGGTTAGGTGCCGGTTCCTTGGCCTGAACTTCTTTCCAGGAGATGGAATTGTCCTGTCCGTAAGCCAGACGCTGCAGGGCTTCCGAGGATGCATCTTTTTCGATTACTTCCTTTTCGAGGTTCAGCATCACCTCGTCGTCCACTCTGTCGCGCAGGTAGTCCTGGGCCTCCATGCCTGCCGCCTTGGCTTTCAGCCGCAGGTTGATGTCTTTTGTGACCAGGGCCACAAAGCGGGTGGGATTGTTGTCCCGCACCCACATTGCAGTTGCCAGGATGCGGTGGTCCTGGATATCGTCCCTGAACATGTCCTGGAATTGGGGCGAGAAGGGATGGTTGGGCTCTATCTTAATGTAACCCAGGCGTTTGCCAAGAGGAACGCCACGTGGCCCGAAACGCTGCCTGTCGGTGAGTTTGTTGATTTCCCGCATGAATGCCCTGGCGTTGAAGCTTAGGGCGTCGTTGCCTTTTTTGAACTTGTCCAGCTCTTCGATTACAGCGATGGGGATTACGATATCGTTGTCCTGGAACTGCTTCACGGACTTGTAGTCGTGAAGGATTATATTGGTATCCAGAACGAAGATCTTAGCCATTTTAATCTTCACCTTCCAAAGTATTTAAAAGAGATTCAAGGATTTGCGGAATTTCGACCTTTTCTGTGAACTCTATGCCGGGTTTTCCCACGGCAGGGTGGCCGACTGGGAAATAAACGACATCCTGGAGGATGAGTTCTGCATCTACGTAGTCGTAGTCGATATCGGCAATTTGGATTAGTACGCCCGGCACTTCTGCGAAGAGGATGCGGATTGGATGCTCGCCGCCGTAGGCATTTGAGATGTCTTTCAGGCTTACCTCCGCACCGGTTGACGGGGAGGTCATGGAGCGGAGGGCCATCATTAGGCCGCCTTCTCCTACTGTGGCGCCGGCCTTGACTATGCCGTCTTCTACCAGCTCCCTTACAACTTCGTAGCAGTCAATGAAATAGTCTGCGTCTGAGACGTCCGGTGCTGTGGCATGGCCGGTGTGCATGGCATCCGAGAGGGCGCTGCCGCCCAGGCGGTAATCGCAAGTGTCAAAGGGGATATAGATTATCCAGTCCGATGCTTCCTGGACCAGCTGTCCGGAAACC
The DNA here is from genome assembly GCA_017477465.1 of Bacteroidales bacterium. Taxonomy (GTDB): domain Bacteria; phylum Bacteroidota; class Bacteroidia; order Bacteroidales; family UBA932; genus Cryptobacteroides. Next base: position 10,194 of record JAFUVU010000042.1, on the reverse strand, counting down.
TTGCGGCGCTTGGAAATACGTGGATTGGCGGTGCGGTAGGGGAGTTCCCTGAAGAGGCTTTCTTCCTCGTCTTCTGCGTCTTCCTCGGCAATGGTGGTGGCTTTGAAACTGACGTTTGGCGCACCGCTGCCAAGGCTATATCTGTCAATTTTAACTCCCAGCGCGTCAACGTAACTGCAAGTGCTTTCCACGGAAGCGTAAAAAGCCGCTGCGTGGCCGATTGCTTTGGCGTTCCACTTCCAGTCGGCCTTCAGGGTTAGGTCTCCAAGGCGGAAGTGGCCGCTCATCCAGATTGCGTCGATGAGGGACCAGGCTACCCTGGCGGCGGTGCAGGGGCCTGCGAAAGGCAGGGGGAGCTGACGTTTGCCGAGGGCTTGCACCGCATCGGCATATTCTGCTGCTTTATCTTTGTCGTACACCGGGTTGCTGGCTGCGCTGTCCAGGTGTTCATCGGCAAGGGTGGAGGCATCTCCGTCCGGCTCCAGCGGGGGGAACAAAGTGCACTCCCGGAGCATTTTGGCGGGAGATAGCGCCATTTGCACTCCGTCGATAATATAATTGCTATTTAGCAAATCGGTCATATCGGTTCAAAAATACACATTTTTCTGCAAAATGGCAAACAAGCAGCACGGACGGGAAATATTTTGTATCTTTGTATTTGTATGGATGCAAGTTTTACAGAAGCGGGCTACGAGGCCCTGGTGCAGGATATTTTCAGACGGTTTCCGTCAGTTCAGAAGGATGGCTTCACTCCGGGCGCATACAAACCCGGTCTGGAAAGGATGCAAGCTTTTGACGAGGCCCTGGGCAGCCCTTCGCGGCAGATTCACAGCATCCACATAGCCGGCACAAACGGCAAGGGATCGGTGGCCAATATGCTTGCATCGGCCCTTAGTGCCTGCGGGCTTAAGACCGGCCTTTTCACGTCGCCGCACCTGGTGGATTTCCGCGAAAGGGTTCGCATTGCCCCGGGCAAGGAAGCGCAGGAGGAAGAACCCTCCTTCCTGGTGCCGAAGGACTACGTTTTCTCCTTCCTCACCGAATGGATGCCCTGGATAACGGAGCATCAGCTTTCCTTCTTCGAGATTACTACCGGCCTGGCACTGAAATATTTCGCCGATGAAAATGTAGATGTCGCCGTCATCGAGACCGGCCTTGGCGGACGTCTGGATTCTACCAATATCATAGTTCCGGACCTTTCGATAATCACCACCATCGGCCTGGACCACATGGCTTTGCTTGGGGATACTCTGCCTCAGATCGCTGCGGAGAAAGCCGGCATTTTCAAAGCCGGCGTGCCTGCCCTTGTCGGCGAAAGCAATCCCGAAACGGACCCGGTTTTCAACGAGCGCTCCTGGATGTTCTGCCCCTTGACCTATGCCGACAGGGTGAAGCCCTCGCTCTGGTATCGGCACTTGAGCATCCTTAAGCAGATGGACCTTCAGGCGGCGGTGCAGGAGCATAACCTTCGCACAGTGCTGACGGCCGTCGATATACTTAAGCAAATTCCTGCATATCAGGCGCTTTCTCAGGACGACAAGCTCCTCGAAGGCATTATCCATACCGCCCGGCGCATGGGCTTCCGCGGCAGATGGGAGCGAGTGTCGGCCCAGCCATACGTGCTGGCGGACATCGGCCACAATGCGCAGGCCCTCGGCTACAATTTCGCCCAGCTGAAGGACCGCATCGCAAGCGGCACCTTCTCCTCGCTCATCATAGTGTACGGCATAATGGCCGACAAGGACCTGGACGCCATCCTGCCCCTGATGCCTGCCGATGCCACCTACATTTTCACCGCCCCCGACACGCCGCGCGCCCTTCCGGCAGGGGAGCTGCTTCGCCGTTACCTTATCTATCGCCGCGCCGCTTCCATTCCAGGTCCGGAGCGTGCCTTCCTCGCACCCAGCGTCCGCCAGGCCGTCCAGATGGCCGTCCAGCTGGCCCAGAACCTGTCGGAACAGCTAAGCCGCAGCGCATCGGCCGAACAGCCCGCCCCGCCCCTCATCTACATCGGCGGCAGCGCCTTCGTAGTAGCCGAATCCCTCCCCCTCTTCCGCTAACCCTAGACACGCATGTCCCTAATACTCAACAACTTGCTAAAATCAAGTGTGGCAAAAAGACACACTTGATTTCAGGAAGCGGCTGGGAATCAGGCGTTTGCGTGCCACGGTGGAAAGGGCACGATTGTTGAAGAATTCAGCAAAAAATGTTTCTTGAAATGAGACAGATATTTATAACCGCGGCGCTGGCGCTATTGGCGGCCGGTGCGCAATTAAAAGCTCAACCTATGACTGACGGACATCAACTAACCACCCTCTGGAAGCAGTACCAGGAGGCTTACAAGGCCGACAGACCGCAAAAGGAAGCCGATATTCTATCCAAAATCAAACAGGAAGCCGCAGCAAAGCGACTTTCCGTAGATTTTTACGACGCTGCAACGGAATATGTAAGTTCCGTCCAAAGGCGGGACTGGAAGCAAAGGGACCAACTTCGCCAGAATCTTCAGAAAGAGATTGAAGATTATAATGAGCCGATAGTGACCTTCCGCTGGATGAAAGACTGGGCGGGATATTCCTCCGACGCAATATGGCAGTTTGTGCAGGAGCATCCCGACGGCTTCGAGGGCCTGAACAGGCCTTTCCATCGCGGCGTTGATGGCTACCTTGGCGGTAAGCTGAGGCCTTTCATCCGCAGTGACAAGGAATATGTGCTGTGGGCTCTGCTTGGAAGCCGCCGGTACATAATAATCCAAAACGACGGCCTGTTCCAGCTTCTGAAAGAAGAAGTTGCCGGCGTATATCCCAACGAATTGGCTTTGGATTTCTATGCAATCGGCACGAAATATTGGCCAGATTCCATGGCCGAAGATGAGATGAAGGCCTATCAGGAGCTTGCCGACAGATATCCCGGCAAGGCGGCTGCCATGTACCCCAGAGGGGAGGTTTTCCGCATCCGCAAGCAGCTTCTCGACAGAAAAAAGGCCGATTCGGCCAGCTACAAAGCCCTTTACGACGAGGCCAAAGCCTTTGAGGCAGAGCGCAAAAGCTTCACGGGCGACGAAGCGACGATAGCCGAGGGCTGCACAGGCGTCGAGTCTCTCTGCCGGACCCTGACGGGCGAGGACGTGAACGTAAGCATAGAAAATGACCGGATCGTCGTGCTTCTGCACAATCTGAAAAAGGCCAACGTCGTGCTCCGGGAGGGCAAAAAGTCCATCCAGACCTGGCGCCTCACCAATCCCGTAAACAGCTTCTATGTGCCTGACACAATGAAAATTGCCATGCCAAAACTGGCCGATGGCAGCTACAGCGTGGAAGTCAAAAGCGGAGATAACGACGACATAGCCTATTACACGCAGTACACCCTTTCCATAGCCACCCGTCACGACAATCGCGGCGTCTGCGCCTACGTGGCCGACTATGAAACCGGCGTCCCGCTGCGCTCGGCAACCCTGTATCTGTACAAGGGCGACAAGCAGGTGGCTAAAACCACACTTAAGCTGGACGGTTTTACCCCTCTGCCTCAGTCGTTTAAGAAGGTGCTGGATTCAAAATCGGCATATTATACCATCGTTGCGGCCAGCGGCAACAGAAAGTCCCGCCCGGTGAGCCTGGAACGCGAGCTTCCCAAGGTCTATAACCACGAGTACAACAGATGCAATTTCTATCGTGACAGAGGCGCATACAACCCCGGTGACAGTATGCACTTCAAGGCTGTCTTCTTCAAAGGAAACCCCGCCACTTCTTTCGAAGTTCTGAAGGGTAAAAAGGTGAAGATCCGCCTGAAGGACTCGGAAGGTAATGTGCTTGAAAATAAGGAATTTACCACCAATTCATTCGGCTCCGTATCTGGATGCTTCCTCCTGCCCAAAGGCCTGCGGAACGGTTACTTCTCCCTGGAAGCGGAAGACTATGGCTCTGACAGCTTCCGGGTCGATGAATTCGTCCTACCTACCTTCGACCTGAGTTTCGACCCTATCGACAAACTCTATCTGACGAACGAAACCATCCCGGTTCGCGGCCGCCTTACAAGCTACTCAGGGCATAATGTCAGCGGGGCCCGCATATCGGCAAGGGTAAGATGCTATTCGAATGTGGTTTTGGAGACGGAAGTGCCTGTGGAAGAAGGGAATACCTTCTGCGTCAACGTTCCCGCCAAATCTTCGGGCTATTACGACGTAGAGCTCACGGTCACTGAAGCGAGCGGCGAAACCCACGAATTCTCGCACGGCTTCTTCGTCGGCGACAATATCTCCGTGCGTGCCTCTGTCCTTAATGCGGCCAATGCAGACCTTTATCTGACGTCGGAGAACGAATCCTATTATTGGAAACGTGATCCCAGATTTGCCGTCACAGTCCCGGAAGTCAAGCTGGACCTCTCTGTCCTGGACAATTCTTCCCGCCCGGTGCCCGGCAAAGTGAGCTACACCCTTTTGGACGGCGAAAAGGTAATTGCCGAAGGGGAAGTCCCTTCCATGGAGCCGTTTACCCTTACCCTTCCGGGCAATGGATTCTATACCCTCAAAGCCGGCACCAAGGTCAAAAAGGCCGATGGTGCAGAACTGAAAGCAAACACAACCCTCAGCCTTCTTTGCTCCATTCCCGGGGAAAGAAGCCTGTCCGACAAGGTGTCCCGCGTCTTCATCCCCGGTGCGCTCACCGTGGCGGAAGGAGGTGCGATATCGGCACGGCTCGGCTCATCGGCAGGCGATGCGTACGCTTTGTTCACTCTCTTTGGAGCGAATAGGGAAGTGCTTTACTCTCAGGCAATTAGAGTTGTCGACAGCACGTTGGAAAATTTCAATATTCCCTACTTGGACAGCTATCCCGACGCAGTGCGCCTTCAGGTGTTCTACTTCCAGCATGGGAAGAGTTTCAACTTCGGCCGCGAATACAGGAAGGAAAAAGACAAATATACCCTTCCGCTGCAATACACCCGCTTCCATGAAAAGGGCTATCCCGGCGTGGAATACAGCTTCTCTGTGAAGACGGCTCCCGATGCGGAGGTTCTGGCCGCCGCCTGGGACAAGAGCGTGGATGCCATCGCCCGCAACTATTGGCCTTTGGTGAATACGCATGATATCGGCGTTGATGCTCCATACATTCATACGGCCTGCGGCGTTGTTACCAATAGGGAGGACAATGTGGATACCCTGGACGATGCAATACACGTTAAAGGTGCTATGCTTGGCAGCAGGGCTAAAAACCGTGCCGTCATGGATGAAGCCATGCCGATGTTGGCCATGGCGGTGAGGGAATCGGCGGATGTGGAGGAAAGCTTCGACCAGGATGTCATGGTAGAGGAAGACGCCGGAGTGCTTCAGGAAGTGACTGTGCGCGAGGAATTTGCGCAGTCGCTTACCTTCCAGCCTCACCTGCGCCCTCAGCCTGACGGAACGCTCACTTTCAGCTTCCGCACTTCCGACAAGCTGTCCACCTACTATGTCCGCGTCCTCGCGCACGACGCTGCCATGCGCAACGCCGTCGAAGAGAAGGAGATGGTAGTGTCGCTGCCTGTGAAAGTGGCAATTGCAGAACCTCGTTTCCTGTATGTCGGAGACCAGTATGAAGTGGCCGTCAGCGCTTCCAGCATTGTCGATTACGAAATCTCCGGAATACTTGCCCTCAGCACCGGTAGCGGCGAACAGCAGATTCCCGTCACCATTCCTGCAGGGAAAACCGTTTCGCGCAGCTTTACCGTAAAGGCGGAGCGCCCCGGAGACATAGTGCTCACGGCCGGTTTCAAAGCTGCCGATTTCTCCGACGCAGTCCGCGTCACCATCCCGGTATATCCTGCCGCTCAAGTGCTTACGGAGGCACATTCGGCAGTTCTTCTTGCCGATATGGACCGCGAAGCCCTGCTTAAGGAACTGCGTTCCCGCTTTGTGAACGTGCCTGGCGCAGACGCCATCCTTAAAGAAATCACCGTCCTCGATATGGTCAAGGATGCCATTCCAACGCATGTGAATCCATCGGCCGAAGACGTTCTCTCGCTTTCCGAAGCCTGGTACGTCCGCAAGATGGCTTCCAGGCTGCAGATGCAGGAGCCTACCGAACTCTCTGACGCAGAATTGCTTGAGAAGATTCTCGCCTGCAAGAATGCGGATGGAGGCTTTGGCTGGTTCGAGGGGATGAACTCATCGGCAGTAATTACCGCCGTTCTCCTTGAGCGCTTTGCCAAGCTCCGCGACCGCGGCTTCGACGTTCCGGACATGACCGCTTCCGTTAAGTTCCTGGATAAGACGCAGTTCGGTGCAACGCTCCCTTACTGGTGCGGCTGGGTAAGCGACGAGCAGTTCCTGCATATCCGTGCCCTCTGGGCCGATGTCCCCTTCCAGCTGACCCCGGTCACCCAGGCCGACAAGAAACGCGTCTCCCAGTTCAAGAAATGGGCGAAGGATTACCTCACTCCTTCGAAGAAGGACGGCCGCGGCCTGCAGGGACAGATCCTGGCAAAGGGCCGCAGGCTCCTCACGCTCAAGCACTTGCTTTACACCGACAATGGTCTGGCCCTGGCCAAGAGCCTTGGCATCAGCTTCGGCACAAAGAGCAAGCTCGAAAAATCGATGAAGGCCGATATCGCCTCCCTTCTCGAGTATGCAGTCGAGCACCGCGACGGCGGATGGTACTATCCCAATGCCGTGATGCCTTGGCGGGGTCTGATGGAAAGTGAAGCGTATGCCCACTCGCTCCTTTGCGATCTTATGACCGGCGTCGTTGCCGACGGACGCACCGAATTCTATTCCGACATCGAGAAGGCGCGCACTGTCTCCAACGGAATCCGGATCTGGCTCATGCTGCAGAAGGAGACCCAGAAGTGGGACACCGAGCCTGCCTATATCGACGCTATTACTTCCATCCTGGACGGTCCTGAGCATGTGCTCCAGACTCGCGTTCTGGCCCTGTCGGCAAGTTATGAAGCTCCTTTCCAGGCGATTAAGGCCAGCGGAAACGGCTTCAAGATTGAGCGCAAGTTCTTCCGCGAAGTGAGCGAGGAACGCGTTTTTGACGACAAGTCCGGTCCCAACGACGTGAAAGTTGTGCTGAAGGAGATCAAGGAGGGCGATAAGGTCAAGGTCGGCGACAAGATTGTCGTCAAATACGAGATATGGAACGCCGAGAATCGCTCCTTCGTCAAACTCACTGCCGGGCGCGAGGCTTCCCTCGACCCTGTGCAACAGTTGTCCGGGCACATCGGCTACCGCTTTATCATTCCTCGTCGGCCCGGCTACGTCTGGGGCTTCTATCCTCAGGGCTATCGCAATGTAAAGGCCTCTGCTACAGAGTATTACTTTGACAGCTATCCGGAGGAGAACACTACGCTCACAGAGGAATTCTATGTCACACGTGCGGGCCGCTTTACCGCTCCAGTCACTGTTATCGAATCCCTCTACGCCCCCCACTACCGTGCCAACAGCGCCGCCCTCCCTCCCCTGGAATCCAACCTTGACATGTAACTCCCTGTTACACAGCATTTTCCTGAAATCAAGTGTGGCAAAAAGTCACACTTGATTTCTGTAAGTGGCTGTGGCAATGATGGTTACGTGTCGAGGGTGATGCCGATACAACGCTCTTGCGAGTTCGTTAATGGGTAACTATAGATATAGGCCGATTGTGGCATAAAAAAAAAGCACCTACGGTGGCGTAAGTGCTTGATTTTAAGGAGTGGGCGGTACTGGATTCGAACCAGTGACCCCCTGCTTGTAAGGCAGGTGCTCTGAACCAACTGAGCTAACCGCCCTCATTTTGGGAATGCAAAGATACAATAAAAAACTGAAAATGCAAAGAAAATGAGATTTCTCGGCTACGCTCGAAATGACAGAGCGGGACGCAATTGAAATGACAGAGCGGGACGCAATTGAAATGACAAAGCGGAACGCGGTCGAAATGACAGGGGAGGGCTAGATATGGCCGCCGCCTTCTGCTTCCAGCTCTCTGTCCACTTTGTTCTTTTCGGCCATCAGAAGGTCCAGGAGCCAGTCTTTTTGCTCGTCCACCAGGCCCAGGTCGCGGCAGGCGCTTTCGTATCGGCCCAGGACGGCTTCCTGGTAGCGATGATAGCGCATGGATTTGCGAATCTCGTCCTCAATGGTCCCATGCTCAATCTCATAGCTGTCTTTATAGTACTCCTTGTACACCTTTTCGGAGGTGTAGCGCAGGCAGAAGTAGAACAATCCGGTGGCAAGAATAACTATGCCGAGGATGCCCAGCACCAATGGAACTTTCTGTATAAGGCCCAGCATGCCCAATGTGGCGCCCGACAGAAATAGGGCAAGAGCAAGCAGTTCGCTCTTGTGGTTTTTAACTATTGAGGAAATCTTCATAATCGGTGAGCACGTTGGTGGTGCGGTTTTGCAGGATTTTTATCTTGTAGTCGTTTTCGCTTTCCTTCGAATCCATCGCCTTCTGGAATGCGCGTCTTGCAGCAAGCGCCTCGTTGTTCTTGCGGCGCATTTCGTCAAGGTTTTCACGCAGCTGCCATTGCTGTATAAGTATGGATGCGAACGCAATGGCAAACATCACCAGAAAGCCCAGCAGGATGGTCATCTGGTTCTGAGCCTTAAGTTTTTGGGCTTCTTCCCTAAGCTGCGCGTTGTTCATTTCGGCATCCAGAATAGCCAGGTCTTCGTTCTGGACCTTGATGTAGATGGAATCCTTCTCATTCATAAGGGAGGAGAGGTTGCCGTAGGCGGAGCCGAAGTCCCCCAGGTCGGCGTAGATGCCGTGCTTATGTGCATAGCGCTCGCGGGAAGTGCTTAGGGAATCGGCCTTTACAAGGGCTTCATTGAAGAGCCGATGGGAGCGTAAATAGCTGATGTCCAGCCCGTAGCGGGAATCGGCATCGGCCTGCATCCTGTAGAGCGGATCGCTGGTGAGGGCTTCGTAAGTGCGCCAAAAGAGGTCCATGCGGCCGGACACGTAGTAGAGGTAGGCGCGCGTCATTTGCGCTTTGAGCCGGACCGACGGGAAGAAGGACTGATACTCCTCCGCGCGGAGGACGTAATTCTCGGCCTCCTGGAAGTTTTTCATTTTCACGTTTTCCTGCGCAAGGAGGATGAAGAGGTTGGGGAGGTCCTGCTCGGCCCTTGCTTCGCGGCTGAAGCGGACCGCTTTCTCCATATTCTGGATCGCCAGGTAGGAATTGTCCCTGTAGCTCTGTATCAGGCCGATAATGCGGTAAGAGTACATCTTGCCCACCGGCTTCTTTTCGGCCTGGGCCAGGCGCTCCATGGCCCTTGCTTCGAGCATGGCGTCGGAAGACCTGCCGATGTGGACCAGATATTCGCAGTACTCGTGCAGGAAGGAGAAGTAGAACTCTCTCAGGTCTTTACGCTCTGCCAGGAGGGTTTTCACTTCCTGGGCGGTCTCGTCCATCCGGGCATATTCTCCCTGAGCGAAGCGCACCGGCATTTCCAGCGACAGCGCCAGGCATTTGTATCGGAAGTTGTCTTTCTCTGAGCCAAGGGTGTACAGGGAATCGGCCAGGGCCAGGTTCTCCGGACTGAACTGCTGCATGCGGCCGTATGCGTAGCGCAGGAAGGTGTCCTGATCTACGCGTAAACGGTTCACTATCTGGGCATTGGAAACCAATCCCAGCAGCAGGGCCGCGGCAAGGAGAAAGAGCCTTCGCATTACTTGTTTTTCCCTTCTACGATTTGCATCTGGGTTACCACGCAGGAGAGCAGTTTCTCCATGATGATGGGCTTCATGATGAAGTCGTTGGCGCCTACGTTGAAGCCTTTCACCACGTCTTCGTTGGAGTTCAAGGCGCTTAGGATAACTATCTGGATGTCTGCCGTTTCCGGGTTTGCTCTCAGTCTTCGTATAACTTCGAATCCGTCGATGCCGGGCATCATCAGGTCCAGAAGGATAAGGTCGGGTTTCTGGGCGGCCACGGCGTCCAGGGCAAGCTGGCCGTTGGCGGCGGTGCGCATCTTGAAGTTGAACCGCGACAGCATTTTCTGTACCAGCAGCAGATTCAAAGGAATGTCATCTACGGCCAGAACGTTGTACTTTGAATAGTCGTGGTCTTGTGCAAAAAACGGTGTCATATAGTGGCACACCTGCAATCTTCCGTGGGAAGTTACCCGAAGATTGTGCATAAGCGGAACATGAAGAAGGGTAGATCTGATACACCTCTGAGTTGAGCCCTGAAGGCTTTCATCTTGGAGTTGAGTGATTCTGCAGAAGCGTT
>JAFUVU010000041.1 GCA_017477465.1 Bacteroidales bacterium | reverse complement strand
TGTGCTCCTGGCAGTATTGATCTATTTCCAGGATCTGTTCGCGTGTCATCATATGCTTCCGATTTTTTGCAAATGTAGCCAGGATCTCTCCCGGCTACAATATGCAGTTCATCGGATGCTTACTGCCATCAAATGTACCGTTTAGTGCAAAAACGGCCTTTTTTGCAGTAAACGTGTCGTCAATTGTCCCGTTTAGTGCACTTTGTGCAGCCAGAGTGGCACCTGCATAGCCTAGCGCGGCACTCACACCGGGGATGTGATCAAAAAAACGGCCACGGGCAGCATTTGCCGTGTACACATACCATGTGCGCACAGCAAAGGGGCAGCATACACCGGGGATGTGATCAAAAAAACAGCCACGGGCAGCATTTGCCGTGTACACATACCATGTGCGCACAACAAAGGCATGGTTCGCACAGCCTCACTCGGCACCCACACGGTCATGTACAGCAGGAATTCAGGCCGGGCGCTCGGGGCTACAATAATAACAAGGCGGCCGCCGTCTTTGCAGCCAGGCGGGCGTTGTTTAGGACGAGCTGAATATTGGAATCCAGGGAGTCGCCGCCGGTGAGGTCTTTGATGCGGGCAAGGAGGAAGGGCGTGGTGTCTTTTCCCTTGATTCCCAGCTTATTACATTCGGCAATGGCTTCATCGATGGCCTGATTGATGCGCACGGGGTCCATCGAGTACTGTTCCGGGATGGGGTTTGTAACGAGCATTCCTCCCTTCAGCCCCATCTCCAGCTTGGCACGGAATGCCGATGCAAGTTCCTCGGGGGTGTCGATACGGTAGTCGACTTTGAAGCCGCTCTTTCTGCTGTAGAAGGCCGGCAGTTCTTCGGTCCCGTAGCCGATGACAGGCACGCCCTTCGTCTCCAGGTATTCCAGCGTGAGTCCGAGGTCGAGGATGCTCTTAGCCCCGGCGCAGATGACCATTACGGGCGTCATTGCGAGTTCTTCGAGATCGGCCGATATGTCCATCGTGGTCTCGGCCCCACGGTGTACTCCGCCGATGCCGCCTGTCGCAAAAACCTTAATCCCTGCCATTGAGGCGATTATCATCGTCGTTGTGACAGTTGTGGCACCGTCTTCACCTCTTGCGACGAGAACGGGAAGGTCCCGGCGGGAAGCTTTGGCAACAGCCCTTCCCTTCTTGCCGAGGTATTCAATCTCCTCCGGAGTGAGACCGGCTTTAAGCCTGCCGCCGATGACAGCGATGGTGGCTGGGACGGCACCGTTCTCACGGATAGTGCTCTCTACCTTCATGGCTGTCTCCACGTTCTGCGGATAAGGCATCCCGTGCGATATGATTGTCGATTCCAGGGCTACTACGGGTTTTCCATCGGCAAGGGCTTCGGCCACTTCCGGGGACAGGTCCAGATACTTGTTCATATTTTGATATTCTTTATTTCATCGCTTACGGCATCGGGACTCTCGACCGCGCAGCGTGCACATTCAAGCCCCCAGCGGGCCGATGTCTCGACAGAGGCTCCGGGACCGGCGTGCGCTATCCCGGCAAGGAGGGCGTCACCTCCGCCGGTAACGCTTCTGACGATGCACGGAAGGGCGGGGAAGGCATACTCGCGCCCGGCTTCCATGACCCTGAGTCCTTCGGCGCCGACGCTGACGTACAATCGACTGATATCGGCATCGGGGAGGTCAGAAAGCTCCTGATACTCAAGGGCATTGCACTTCAGGGCGAAGAAGGCTTTCTTCTTGGACAGCTTAATGGCCTCCCTGATGCGCCCGGCCTTTGCAACGGAGACGGCGTCCAGATAAAGAGGCCGGGTGCAGTTATCGATAAGGAATGACAGAGCTTCGGCCGGGATGTTGGCATCGGCAATCACGACATCGGCGCTGTTGATTGCCACCAGACGGGCCGATAACCACTCCGGCGTCATCCCTTCCGTGGCGTTCATATCGGCAACGCCGCCGACAAGCTCCCCGTCGGCATTGTTGATGGAGACGAAAAAAGAGTTGGTGCCCGCCGAAGCAATCTCTGAGTGAGAGGTTTGCATCCCTATCTCACGGCATGAAGCCTCGATGACCGGGCCGAAGAGACCGCCTCCGAAGATGGTCATAAGCTCCACATCGTCACCCATGAGAACAAGGTTATGGGCAATATTGCGACCTACCCCGCCCCACGACACCTGAACGCATCCCGGATTGGAGTCTCCGATTTGAAACGCATGCCCCGACGTGGCCGTAATATCCACGTTGGCACCTCCTATGACACATATTCTCATAGGCACAAATATACGTATTTTTAACCAGCCTGAAAAATCCGGTGGACCTGGTCCGGGCATATTTTGGACGCGGTGGCATTTTACCCCGTGGACCTGGTCCAGCACTTATGCACCACAGGCACCTCAGAGGCACACTCGGTGGACCTGGTCCAGCACACATAATCGGACCTCGGCCAAAAATCCGGTGGACCTGGTCCAGGCATCTTTTGGACGCGGTGGCATTTTACCCCGTGGACCTGGTCCAGCACTTATGCACCACAGGCGCCTCAGAGGCACACTCGGTGGACCTGGTCCAGCACACATAATCGGACCTCGGCCAAAAATCCGGTGGACCTGGTCCGGGCATATTTTGGACGTGGTGGCATTTTACCCGGTGGACCTGGTCCAACACATATTACACACGTGCTATGATTAAACAATCCGCCCAAATCAGCCTTTCCCATGTACACATCCCATGTGGGCACGCACCGAAGCGGCAAGAAAGCAAAGCACTCCCTCGCTTTCATTATCGCCATAAAATTACTACTTTTGCAGGGAAAGAGCTGGGGCCGAAAAGGGGCGTCCGGCTTAAGAATACACCACTGATGGAACCTTATCCGATAATTGAAAACGATTCGTTTGAATCGGCCGTAGGAAGCGTCAAGGCCGGGTTTCCTTCTCCTGCCGACGATTTCAAAGAGAAGCTGGACCTTGTCAAACTGCTCGTACGTCACAGCGCGTCCACTTTTTTCTTCAGGGTCGATGGCGTATCGATGATTGACGCCGACATGGACGAAGGCGACATTATCATCGTTGACCGCTCCGTGGAGCCATACAACAACTGCAAGGCTGTCTGCTTCATCGACGGGGAATACACCGTCAAGCGTGTGGAGATTCACGAAGGCGGAGCTTTCCTGATGCCCTGCAACGAGCGTAATACCAAGTACAAACCTATCCCTGTCGGCCCGGAGAACGATTTCCTCATCTGGGGCATAGTGACATGGGTGATTAAAAAAGCATAGGTGCTATGGACAGAAGCATTACAAGCATCGGCCTGATGTCGGGCACGTCGGTGGACGGGCTGGACGTGTGCTGCGCCAATTTCACGCTGGAGGGCGATGATAAGTGGTCTTTCCGCATTCTGGCGGCGCGGGGATACGAATATCCGGAGGATCTCAGGCGCAAGCTTCGCGACGAGGCGCAGAACATGAGCGCGCGCGAGTTCGTAGCCTTCCACAGCGCTTATGGCCGATACCTGGGCGAGCGAGTAAACGACTTCATCCGGGAATTCGGCACAAAGGCCGATATTATCTCCTCGCACGGCAGCACCGTCTTCCACGAGCCCGACAAAAAGCTGATGTTCCAGATCGGCGACGGTGCGGCAATCGCCGCAGTAACCGGCATCCCTACAGTGTCCGACTTCCGGCGGCTGGACATCATGCTCGGCGGGCAGGGCGCTCCCCTTGTGCCGATCGGCGACAACCTCCTCTTCGGCGATTACGACTACTGCCTCAACATCGGCGGCTTTTCCAATATCTCCTTCCAGGAAAACGGGCGCAGAGTTGCCTTTGACATCAGCCCGGTGAACTATGTCATCAATCACTATACGCGGGAAATCGGCCTGGAGATGGACAGGGACGGGGATATCGGCCGAAAGGGACAGATAAGCCAGGGCCTTCTTGACAAACTGAACGCGCTGGACTACTACTCCAAACCCGGGCCCAAGTCCCTAGCACGCGAATGGGTTGAGACAGCGGTATTTCCAATTCTGGACGACAGCCGCATCGGCCTGGAGGACCTCCTGCGCACTTACTATGAGCATTGCGCCCAGCAGCTTGCCCGCGTTACAACTCCGGGCCGACAGATCCTTGTCACCGGCGGCGGCGCTTACAACAAATTCCTCCTGGAGCGCATGCGGGAGCTTTCCGGCTGTCGGCTCACTGTGCTTGAAGCGGCGATAGTCGAATACAAGGAAGCGCTCATCTTCGCGTTCCTGGGCGTGCTTTACATGCTGGACAGACCTTCGTGCCTGCAATCGGCAACAGGCGCAGCGAAAGACAACATCGGCGGCATGCTCTTCAAACCTTGACACGCAATCCCCTGACACTGAGCCACTTCCTGAAATCAAGTGTGGCAAAAAGTCACACTTGATTTTCACAATTCGCTGATAGTCAGAGAGATCCGTGCCACGGCGGCAAAGGTGTTTGATTTAACGGCATTAATTGCTACATTTGCTACACCAATAACACTTACTATGGACGAACAGACATTTGACCCCAAAGACACCAACAAGGACGGAAAGGTTTCCGTCAAGGAACATTTGATGCACGCTGCCGACAAAGCCGGCGAAGCTTTGGACGAGGCTTCAGACGCCCTGAAAGAAGGCTTCAACGACGTAGTGGACAAGGTGAAGGCCTACAAGTCAATGTCCCCCGAAGAAAAGAAAGCCAAACAGGAAGAGTGGAACGGAAAGATTACCGCCGCCGCAGAAAAGGCATCGGATTCCGTAAAGGAAATGGTCGATGACCTGAAGGACGAAGCCGGAAAGCTCTTCAAGAAGGACAAGGAGGCATAAGTCCTTAATCCACAACACAATCAATTAGCATGGCCGATAATAATCGCGGGCCATGCTTTTTTTGTGTCATATAGTTGATATCGTTAATTTTTAGTAACTTTGCACGTTTTAGACTAATACGTATTACACCATAAACAATGAAAAAAGCTTACATTGAACCGGAAGCTCAAGTGCTTTTCCTTAACACGGAAACGCTTGTCTGCGCCTCCGTCACCGACATCACCGGCGGTGAGAATTTAATCACAGATCCTATTTTTGACCCTTGGAGCACTATCTAGCCATGAAAAAGATTATTGTCTATGCGATGGCTATAGCCTCCATCGCCGCAGTTTCCTGCAACAAGATTGAAACCCAAGCCCCCGTCACCAGTGAGGGCAAGTACAGCATCACCGCCACCATCGACAACAGCGACACCAAGACGGCCTACGATGCGGACGGAAAGTTCAGCTGGGTAGCTAACGACCAGATCAAAGTCATGGTTTACAGCCAGTCCGACGCTAGCAAAACCGCCAACTTCTACCGCTTCAATGCCGACGAAACCGGCACAACCGTAAGCTTCACCTGCACCGGCACACCGGACTGGACCGCTTATGCCCGCACAGGTTATGCAGTTTATCCCAGCGACCTTGCCCTAGGCGGCACCGAAGGCGCCTACACAGTCACTCTGCCGGACAGCTACACCCTCACAGGCAGCGACTTCCTGTCGGCCCTTAAGGTTCCCATGATCGGCACGCAGGTGGAACCCGACAAATACAGCTTCAAGACTGCCGTCGGCCTGCTGAAGGTCACCCTCACAAATGTGCCCGTTGCAGCCCGCAAGCTCGTTCTCAAGACTGGCGACAAACTTGCAGGCGCCTTCACTCTTGATGCCGAAAACGGTCTTCTCATGAGCACAGGTGCGGCCGATGCCACGTCTGTGATTACCATCAACTTCCCTCAGCAGACTGCCGGATCAACCATCAATGTCTTCGTTCCCGTACCCGTCGGCACCATCAGCGCCGGCGCCACCTTTGAGGTTCAGCAGAGCGACGGCACCGTCATCAAAGCCACCCCTGCTACTGCTAAGGCTATTACCATCGAGCGCAACCACGTGCTTCCTCTGCCCGCGATCTCCGTGGAAGACTGGGTAAGCCTTGGCACCGGCATGTACATGGACGACCACGGCTTCTACTATCTAGGAATTTCCGGACGCAGCGCCGACGATTACGCCAGCGTCACTGTTGAAAAACATGCCACAGAAGCCGGCCGATACAGGATTTCCGCCCCTTATGCCTCCTGCCCCGACGTCGACACATATTTGGCAGACGCCTCCGCTTATCTGTATATTGATACAAAAGATGGCGACATTGTAGCCAACCACGCTTACAAATACAACAATGACAGTAAGATAATGTTCGACGCTCCTTACTGGGGTTATGACGCCTTGTATCATAACAGCCGCATTATCAAATACGCCTCAGACGGCATAACTCCTGCCAATATTCAGCTTGCTCCTTATTATTACGACTTTGTAAACGCCAACTGCGCCCAGAATCCGAAGATTGAAATCGTCTTCCCCGGCTCTACGCCCATGCTGGCAGGCACATTCAACTACGCCAACGGAGCCTCTGCCACCTACGATTCCGGCTCAATCAACGTAAACATCAGTAACAGCTATATTACCGCAGTCAAGGTAGTTGCCGCCGCCTCCGTTGCGGCCGGTGTAACCGCCCTTGAAAGCGACGGAAGCGATATTTACAGCTTCACTGCCACAGGCAGCCAGACTGCCACTCTTACCGATGGCGAATACTATCTGGTTTACAAAGTGGAGACCAACGGACACGGCTTTACCTACAAGTACAGCGACAAGTTCACGGTGTCTTCCAAGACAGAAATTCCTCTGACTGCCGCTATGGTTTCAGTTAATGTAGATGCCGGAGACAAAGATGGCCACATATATGATGGGAATGGTTATGCTTCCCTGGTTGACAATGACATCACAACTTTTTGGCACACTCCATACTATTCTGCAAGCGATATCGAGTACTATAAGACATACGGATATTTCACCGACATAACCGGAACACCTTACGAATACACAGATTTGAATCCCACTTACGGTGCATACATCGATATCGACCTGGGGACAAGCAAGACCGTAACCAATTTCGAATACCGCGCATGCCTGCGCAACGGCTCAAGTGACTTCCCCAAGCACGTAATTGTTTACACCTCCGCCGACAACAGTACTTGGAACAAGGTTGGCGAATCCGAGAACATCTGCTCCGGCACAGCCGCCGGCGAATGGATTACCCCTATCCAGTGTTCAGGTTCTGCAGCACGTTATATCCGCTTCTCCATCATCAGCAACACCAGCGACAAAGATCTCCGCGATCCTTCCGCTCAGGGTTGCACCCATCTTGCTGAAATCAAGATTTACGAGTAAGCACATCCTATCGCCTAGAATCAACCGGGCCCTTCGCGGGGTCCGGTTTTTCATCCAAAGAGCATGTACGCACTTGCCGACTGCAACAACTTCTTCGCCTCCTGCGAAAGGGTTTTCCGTCCGGAGCTGAACGGTCGGCCTGTAATTGTGCTCTCGAATAACGACGGCTGCGCGGTCGCCCGCTCCAACGAGGCCAAAGCCCTCGGCGTCAAGATGGGCGACCCTTATTTCAAGCTCAAGCCACTTATCCAGGCCAACGACATCGCCGTATTCAGCTCCAACTTTGCCCTGTACGGAGACATGTCGCGAAGGGTGCAGGAAGTGCTGAGGACCTTCTCTCCGGCGGTGGAGCCTTACTCCATAGACGAAGCCTTCCTGGACCTGAGAGGCATAAACTGCGCCGACTTCGACGCCCTGGCGAAGGAAATCTCCCGGGCCTGCTGGCGGAACACGTCGCTCCCGGTATCGGTCGGCATCGCCCCCACCAAGACTCTGGCCAAAATCGCCTCCAAGCTATGCAAGCAGTATCCCAAGCTTCGGGGCGGGTGCTTCCTTTATCGGCCTCAGGACATAGAGAAAGTGCTTCGGAAGTTCCCGGTCCAGGATGTCTGGGGCATAGGCCGCCGCTCCTTTAAAAAGCTTGCCGATATGGGCGTATCATCGGCCTGGGACTATACTCAGCTGCCGGAGACCACCGTGCGAAAGCTCTTCCACCTGCCGGGCTTCCGCACATGGAAAGAGCTCCGATGCATCCCCTGCGTGGAATTCGAGGACCTGATTGAGCCGAAGCAAAGTATCTGTGTATCACGCAGTTTCTCGCACGACGTGCAGGAAATAGACGAATTCACCGAGCAGATAACAACCTTCGCGGGAAAGGCGGTGGACAAGCTCCGGCAGCAGCATTCCTTCGCTTCCGAGATGATCGTCTTCGCCATCACCAACCGCTTCAAGGAATATCTGCCGCAGACAAGCGGCGGGAACTACGTCACTTTCCCGGAGGCCACCAACGACTACCGCAAAGTAATAGTAGCAGCTGCCGACGCCGCCCGCATCCTCTTCAAACCGGGATTCGCATACAAGAAAGGCGGCATCATCTTCACCAAAATCCAGCAGGAGGACGCCCCTTCTCTTTTTGCCGATCATGCCGCCGACGAAAAGGCCGAACGTCTCTCCAGCGCCATAGACGCAATCAATAAGAGCATGGGGCCCGGAAGCGTGCTGTTCGGCATTCAAGGCGACGGGCACTTCCACATGACCCAGGAGCACAAGTCCCCGCACTACACCACCCTCTGGAGCGATCTCCCAAAGGTATCCGTTAAATAATAACAAACCCCGCAACTGCCACAGTCGCGGGGTTTATCATAATACTAAACCGTGTTAGTCTGCGAAGAGCATCAGCTCGGCCAGGTTGACGCACTTCTTGTAGCCATCGAAGTTAAGGTCTCCGGTCAGGCTGCCTGTATCCGTATTCGAAGAATCGCTGATGCCGAAGCGGAGATACTTGTGAGCGGACTCGCATGTAACGGCTGGTAATTTGACCCGTGCTCCGGCCGCTGCATTGAGCATGTCGGCGGTTGCGAAGGTATCGACTTTGGTCCAGTTTGTGCCGTCGTCACTCACGCCTATAACTATCTGCGTGGGTTTTGCGCCGTCCGAATTGCTGCGCACGACATACTCGAAGTGGAACTTGTCAAGGGCGGTCTTGAGCGTGATATCAAAGTAGATACCATACTCGGGGTCGTTATTGGT
The DNA here is from genome assembly GCA_017477465.1 of Bacteroidales bacterium. Classification (GTDB taxonomy): domain Bacteria; phylum Bacteroidota; class Bacteroidia; order Bacteroidales; family UBA932; genus Cryptobacteroides. The sequence continues at coordinate 57,128 of JAFUVU010000041.1, read as the reverse complement.
TACGGCATAGTACCAGTCAGAATGCCAAAAATTAGTAAAATCGCCGTCGATGAGGGCAGGGACACCGCCTCCGTCATGGCTGCAGGAATTGCAGGCGTAAATCATGCTCTGCTTTAGCCACACCTGCCCCTCTTCAATGTAGTCAGGTACCATCTCAAAGGTCACTGGAGCACCAGTACCTACGGCGTAAACCATGAGTTCGGCAAGGTTTATCCATTTCTCGTCGGCAGCCGTGGCTACTACGCGAAGGTCGTCACCTCGCCAGTTCTTGGCAACGCCGAAGCGCACCACAGGATATTCCGATGCATCCACGGCGGGCAGGCCTACCCAGGTATTAGACGTAACGTTCTTCATGTAATCCAGCTCGAAGCTGCCAAGGGGGTGAAGTTCTTTCCGTCCTTGCTGCCGCCGATGACTACCATTGCAGGAGAACCGTTCTGGGAAGAAGTATTACGGGTGCAATAGTTGAAGGCGAGAGAAGTGGCATACTCGGGAAGAACAATGTCCACATACTGGCCGTAAGTAGCGTCGGCCTTGTCGTCAATGTAGTCCCAAGGTGTATGCCAGTAGGTGACGAGGTCTCCGTCGATTATACCGGCGGCGCCGGTTCCGTCACCGGACTGGTTGGCGCTTACGGTCACGTTGTCGGGATCCAGAGTGAACGGTGAAAGCATCTTCTCGCATCCGGGGAATACGATGGAAACGATGCCGTTCTCGTGGTCCTTGCCCACTTCATTTGCATAATCGGAAGGGGCTCCGGTATGATTCTCATCGGAAGTACGGTAGCAAGGAGCCAGCTGGAGCTGAGCCGGAGTACCGTCCTCTTTGAAGGAAACCACATGGCTGAAATCGCTGCCGTAAGCGGCTACGTCGTTTCCGGAAATCATGGCCCATTTCTTCTCCGTGTTCTTGGAGATGGACAGACCCATGTTCACCCAAGGATAAGAGACGCGACCCTGAGCTGCGAGCGAGAAGCCGAGGTACTCGTCGGCACCTTCGGCAACTTTGCCGTTGGCTGTGGCGGCTGCGGCATAAGGATTAGCGATTCTGTAGGTTCCGGGCTCGGATATGCTTTCGAAGAACTCAACCTCTACGGGGGTCATCGCGAAGCCGTTTTCGGCCCAGACGAAGCTGTCGATGAACTTGCCGTTTCCAAGAGACTTCCACTCCTGGGCGGGAACGGTGAGCTTGGGAGTGGCCACAATGCGGTTGCGGACAATCTCGATGGCATCCTTGGTGGTTGCGAGAACAAGATTGCCGCGTGAGGAAGAAGAAATGCTCACGGTGAGGCCAGCAGGGATGGTTCCCACGGGGATGGGCACATAGAAAGTGCGAGTCTCCCCTTCTGCCTCGGGAGTGAAGCTGACGTACTTCTGCGGCCAGGGTGTGCCCACCACATTGGACATGTAGATGGTGCAGTCTTCGCCGAAGGAGAAGTTGCCGTTCAGGGCGACCGCCTCGGTGTGGTCCAGTTGGAGGAAATATGCATCGGCAGGGATATTCTCGACAGTGATTTTGAGAATACCGGTGGCCGTCTTGAAAGCGTAGTTGCCGTCCGCGTCACGCTTTCCAATCAGCGGAATGGAGGCCATGGGATTTGCGAGGTCCGGGGTGATGGTGCCCCACATGCGGAGGTTCATCACTTTGTTCTCCGCATCCACGACCGGGCCGAGGTCGGAGGAGTAATAGGAGTCGCCGGTGTCCTTGGGATAGAAGGCATAGTCGGCCGGAGAATAACCGTCCACCATTGAGCCTACAAGGTCGGTTGAAGCGCCGGAGGAAGCGGCGGTGAGGCGGATTACGTCCGGGACGCCGGTCTCGTCGTTCACCACCATGAGGGACACGTTGTCGCCTTCAACCCAGGAGAAGGTCTTCTCGCCTTCGTAGGCTGTCTTGGTTTCAGGCGCGACATAGGCGCGGATAGTAATGGGAGTGCCCTTGACTACCTCGGGAGCAGCGTTGTCAGCTTCTTTTACGCAGGCCACTGCAGCGAGAGCCGCCAGAGCGATATAGGATATCTTTTTCATACTCGTGTCGTTTTAAGCTTACTGCCAAGGATCTACTTCAATGGGGTCGCCAAGGTCTTCACCGCCGGCGCCGTTGGCTTTGACGGTAATCTCGCAGGTGGCGGTCTTGCTGCCGGCGGTGGCGGTGACGGTCACTTTGCCGGCCTTGAGGGCCTTCACGAGGCCGGTCTCGGAAACTGTGGCCACGGCAGGGTCGGAGGTGCTCCAGGTGACGGTCTTGTCGTCGGCATTGTCGGGATTCACCGTTGCCGTGAGCTGCAGAGTCTCATTGGGAAGCAGGGTGGCCGATGTCTTGTCAAGCGTCACGCTCTCCACCAGCACGTCAACGTGAGGCACGCTGATGGAGCAGGTGGCCGATTGTTCACCGGCAGTAGCTGTGATGACCGCCTCACCTTCGCCCACTACCTTCACGAGGCCGCTTTCGGAAACGGTTGCAACCTCGGGATTGGAGGAAGACCAGGTGACGGTGGGATCGTCGGCGTTTTCAGGGTTCACCGTAGCGATGAGCTGTACTTCCTGATTGAGAACCAGCGTCAGAGCGTTTTCATTGAGGGTGACGGATTCAACCGGGACAGGGATATGCACAACCGTAACGGTGCAACTTGCCGATGCGCTGCCGGAAGTGGCGGTAATGACCGCAGTGCCGGCCTTGACGCCCGTAACGACGCCGTCCTCAACTGTTGCAACAGTCTCGTCGGAGGTGGTCCAGGTGACGGTCTTATCGTCGGCATTGTCGGGGAGAACGGTGGCGGTGAGAGTGATGGTCTCGGCCTCATTTACAGAGGCTTCCGTCCGGTCCAGAGTCACCGTTTCAACCTCAATCACTCTGTGCAGCACTGTCACTTCGCAGCTGGCCTCGAAGCCTGCGGCCGAAGCGGTGATGGTGGCCGTACCTTCGTACACTGCCGTTACGACGCCATCGGCAACCGTTGCTATCGCCTCGTCGGAGCTGGTCCAGGTGATGTCCACGGGATCGGCATTTTCCGGCAGCAGAGTGGCTGTCAGAGTGCCTGTATCGCCTTCGGTTAGGGTGAGGGTTTCGTTATCAAGTTCGATGCCTTCTACCGGCACTTCCAGGTGAAGCACGGTTACTTCGCAGCTGGCAGAGAGTTCGCCGACCGTGGCCGTGATTGTGGCGGTACCTTCGGCAATCGCTGTCACTATGCCGTTCTCAACGGTGGCAATTTCCTCATCCGAGGTGCTCCAGGTGATGCTTGCGTCCTCATCGGCATTGGAAGGGATTACCGTGGCGATGAGTTCCGCCTCTTCACCGGGGTTCAGTTCGATGGAGTCGGCGCTTAGCACAATCTCGCTTATTGCTATGCTTTCACGAGCGGCCTGAGTCACTTTGATGGTCTTTGTGACTTCGCCGGAGGCAACGGTGATGACAGCCTCGCGCGGGGTGAGCCCGCTGTTCTCGTAGATGTAAACCGTTACCGTCTGGGCACCGGCCTTGCCTGCGGCAGGATTGATGACAACCCAGGGGGCATGTGCTTTTGAAGCATCTTCGGCCGTTGCCGTCCAGCTGATGGCGGAAGTGAAACTCACCGTTACTTCCGTTCCCTCTGCCGGGGCCGATATGCCGCTCGACGACAATTTTACCGAGTCGCCGGTAAAGCTGACGTCAGCACTGATTTCCTGCTTGGTCTGGCAACCCGCGGCTACAAGGGCCAGGGCTGCAGTCAGGCAGATTGAATGAATTCCTTTCATATCGTTTTTGCTTATTGATTATCGGCTTATTTTACAATTTCACTGAGCGGAATGGCCTGGAAGAGGATATTCCCGCGGGAACTCTCATACAGGATGCCGACGGTGCTCTTATCAACCATGGTGAGGCAGGTATACCCGAGGGAACCGCCCGCATCCACTGTCGTGACGTACGGCCAGGTTTCGCCTTTGTCCAGACTTGCCTGAATGCTCATGTTGTTGCGACCGCTGGTCGAATGAGGGTTGGAGAATAACAGAAGGTCCTGCCCGAGGCTGTTGTCAGCAGCGTTCACATGAATCATGGAAGCTTCGCAGGTGGGTTCCATCATCTTTCCGTTGGACGAATGGGCGCTCCAACTACGGCCGAGGTTCTCGGTAACAAACGCCCTGCGATAGTGGGAATTTGTCTCGTCCCTCATGCTTAGGAGCAGTTTGCCGGGTTCAATCTCGGCCACGCAGGCTTCGCTGGTCGTGCTGTGCGCCATGTTGTGCGTATGCCAGGTAAGACCGTGGTCCTTGGAATAGGCGATGCCGGAATTCAGCACGCCGTTTTCCTGATGCTGCATGGGAATTACGAGCGTACCGTCGGCCATGGTGATGCCTCGACCCGGGCCCTGGAAAGTGGCTCTCCAGTCGTACTTTTTCAGCTGACGGGTAAGGTTTACCATCTCGCTCCAGGTCTGGCCGTCATCGGTAGATTTGGTCATCATGAACTGGGGCGTATCGGTAATATCATAGCCGACTCCGGCATAGCTCAGAAGGCGGGTGCCTGCGTGGTCGTGCGCCCAGATGGCGAAGCAGTAGATGTCGCCCGTGGTCTCATCGACAAGAAGGCAAGGATCGCCGATACCGTTGAGGGATTGGCTAAGGCCGCCGTACTCGCCGGGGTCCATTATAAGCTGCAGCTCGCTCCAGGTTTTGCCGCCGTCAGTCGAGCGCTTCATGCCCACGTCGATGTCGCCCTGAAGGTCAACAGAGCTGGCATAGCGCACATCGTAAGCGGCGATGAGCGTACCGGCGTTGGTAGTTACCAGGGCCGGGATGCGGAAGGAGGCCACGGTCTCGCTTGCGCCGCGGACATTCACCTCATTCCCGCCGGTATTAAGCACGATACCGGGATAGTGGGCCAGGGTAACGTCTTGGCTTATCGGCAGGGAAACGCCGTCAACGACGACTTCCTGTACGAGGAAGCGCACCGATGAACCGATGGGCAGGGCATCCGTAACCCAAAAGTTGAGGTCGATGTCGCCGCTGACAGTCGCGTTAGTGAAACTTGTCATAGTGACCACTCCGCTTGCATCGGGAGCAACATAGTCACTATCCATCCAACCGCCTTGATACAGGCGCAGGCCACTGACGACGGAAAGGTCGTCCAGGCCGGTAATCTTGACCACAAGTTTCTCAAGCGTACCGTTCGGCAGGGTAAGCACCTCAACCGGATTGTGGTATGCGGGGACCATTGGATACTGCCTGGGCGTAATCACGGCCTTGTCGGAAACGTCGAAGGTGATGAAAATACGCTCGCTGTCCGAACGGCCGCTTCCCTGGCGGGTATAACGATAGGAATATGTGGGGGTTCCGATGTCGAAGTAGTAACAGCCGAAGCGGAATTTTTTAGGCTTATCATCAGAAGTCTTGGATACCACATTATTCTGGGCGAAGTCGCCGCCGCCGTAAGATGACGCGCCGCTTGTGAGGTTGGCGTCCACCGGGTGCCATATACCCAGTTCATAGGTGGGATGTGACGAATAATCCATTGCCACTCCGGGACGGAAGGGCTCCATGTAGGCAAGGTCGTTGAAACTGCCGTAATTGAAGTACAGGTACTCGTCGTATGTGGATTTAAGGTAGGTGGAAGCCACATTGGCGCGGTAAGGATTCGCTATGCGGAAACGGTAAGGGTCGATGGAACTCTGCTGAACTCTTACGGCTACCGTACCGATGGCATCCGTTCCATTGATGTTTCCGTCATAAGTTCCGTCCACATACGTTGCATCCGTATAATCACTCCATGTTTCGCCCTCGTAATAGGCCGGGAAATACAGATGCTTGTACAAAGTATTGTTGGTATAGAAGTACGAAACAGCGTCGCTGTCATAGTAGGCGCTGTACATCTGCAGTTCCTTTGGTGCGGAGGCCGTTCCGGAGACCAGTTTGGAATTGGCAGCCGCAATGGCCGAACCGCTTGTCTTCACGCTTTCCCAGGTGGCGGCATCGGCAATGGCGAAGTTCTTCGCTTCGGTGCCTTTGCTCATGCCGGTTACGACTTTGCCGAAGGTCACATAACCGGTGGATTCGTCCACGTTGATGTACATGTAATCGTCACCGGTGCCCTGCGCAGTGCGCTGGAAGGCAGTTGCAGCTACTGTATAAGGGTTATTTATGCGATAGTGGGTAGGATAGAGCGTACTGCGCTCGATGTTTACACTAACCGCGTAAGGAGGGAAGTTGTTGGCTTTCCAGAGGAACTCGTCAAGATAGCGTCCGGTGCCGATTGCCGTCCAGCTCTCTGTCGCAGGCGTACCATTCGTGAAGTACAGATGCATGCGCTGGTCGGAGGAATTGCCTTCTCCGTCGCGGGTGTACATACATGCTGCCGGATTTTCGTATTGGGAATACATCGCTCCAAACACGACCTCGACCGGCACTCCGGAATCGTCGGCGCTTACCACATAAGTTGCAGCACCGGTCTTGGATGCACTCCACACCTTGGAGTAGGTAATCATCATGGCCCTGCCGCCGCTGGGCTTGTCTTCCACGCCGGTTTTGAACGTGCCGTAACGCACGGAGCCGTCTTCTACATAAAATACAAAGTAATCATCGGCTGCGCCGCCGGCATAAGGCGTATAACCGAACTTGGCGCAGGCTACGGTATAAGGGTTGTTTATGCGGTACTTGGCGGGATGAAGGCTGCTACGCTCGATGGTAACCGGAACAGTACCGGAGCCCCAACCGAGCTGAGCCCAGATGAAGTCGTCCTTGAAAGTTCCGTCGTCCACCTTGGTCCAACCTTCGTCCGGCAGCGTGAAGTTGAATGCCGGAGCCTTGACTATGGTGCCTCTGGGGATGGTTAGGCCAACCTTGGTCGTAATGCTCATCAGCTTTTCCTCGTCAGTGGTGCTGCCGATGGTGATTTTCATTCCGGCCGGGATGGTACCTACGGGAAGTGGCAGGTAAAAAGTCTGTGTGCCGCTCAGGCCGCTGAAATGAAGGGTAACGCCTTCATCGGCCTTGGCCTGGACGTCGGCAAGATTAATCTGTGCCGCCGTGCCGCTCATATCCACCGTAAAGCTACCGGCGAGCGCGGCATCGGGGTGAGTGACGCTTATATAGTCTACTTCCCCCGGAAGATTGTTTACAGTGACGGCAAGAGCGCCCGCCATCTGGGTGAAGGCGTACTTTCCGTCGGCATCTATCTTACCGGCAAGGGGAATGACTGCGAGTGGATTGCTCATCGACGGAGTGATGCTGGTGGGCAAATCTACAGTGTAAACGCCTGAAGAACAGTTCCAGTCGATGGCATAACCGCCGGCTTGGGCGTCTTCGGACACGCGGGAAGGGTAGAATGCCCAGTCACCGAGGGTGTAGCCGCTAAGTTGGGAGAGGGCCGCAGCCCCGCTCACCTGACCGTCCTTGAACAGATTAGCATCTTTATCAGTGAGAGTAAACACAACGGAGGTAGAGACCCCGGATTTTTCGGCTACTACGTCGATATGGTCATCGGCCACCCAGGCAAAGGCGGCCTTGTCCGCGCCGATGGTATATTCGGTCTTGGTCGCAGAATCGCTGTCCTGGCGGATGTAAGCCTCGATGCTGGTGATTTCCGTTGCCGGGGGATATACTTCTGCCTGGGTTTCTTCCTCTGCCGTTTTTACACAGGAAAGAATGGCTGCCGCAAAGGCAATCAGGGCTAAAAATTTCTTCATGTCCGTATCCTCCATGTTAAAAAGCGTATGGAGACCCGAAAAGATTTCCAGGACCATCTACAATGGGCATATCGGCCGAATTACCCTTCCCCTGCACAGAAGTTTCAACAAGGCATCTGGACGCCGGAGCAAGCTCCAGCGCCTCGGATGCGGGAATAATATACTTTCTTTTCATAATTCTATTTCTGAACGGCTACGCGTTTGCCATCGGCCTGGACGGCCCAGAGGCTGCAGTTGGACAGGCTTATGCCGGAAGGAACCTGGAAGTTGTTCAGGTTGGAGAAGAACTTGAGCTGTCCGTCGGCAGAGGTTCCCAGACGTACTTCCACCGCTACGGCCTGGTCACAGTCGGTGAGGGTTACCACATTGCCGCTGATGCTGCACTTGGGAGTCTTGGTAATTGCAGCCTTGTCCTTGTACTGGGTGAAGTAACCCATCTGGCTGTAGGTGACGCCGCCCACTACCTGACGGTCTTCCAGATACTGGATAGGAGCGGCCTTAGGATAGCCTTTTTCACGGACACGTGTCTGTGCGGCGCTTATCATGTCGCTAGTAACGGTGTAGCGGACGGTGCCGTACTGGTCGTATTCCCTGTCGACGGGAACGAAGAAGCCCCATGCATCGAAGAATTCGGTAAGGTCTTCCTTAGCGACTTCGCAGGCCGCTTCGTAGAACTCAAGCTGGGACTTGCCGGCATCTTCGGCCTTGCCGTAATAGCTGGGAGCCATTTCGCTGGGCAGAGGATTCTGGCGCAGATACTCGAAGAGGTCGGGCCAGAAGCTGGTGTTGTAACCGCAGTTGTGATAGTAGTTCCACAGCTGCCAGTTCATCCTCATGTGAAGTTCGGGATCCTCGTTCATGTAGCTGCCGTCGCCGAGCAGGCACCAGGGCTTGCCTGCGGCATAGTCGCTTGCGAGGTCACTGATGCGTTTGCCGCGGGAGAAGCTGGTCTTGTAATAAGCGTCTCCTGCAAGGCGCATTACGCAGTAGTTGGAGAAGAGGTTGTTGGAGCTTTCGGTGGAGCTCTTCCAGTTGATGGCCTGCTGGTTCACGTGACCCATCTCGTGGCAGGGGCCCCAGCCGCCTTCATTGGCAAGGAGAGCCTCACGGGAGCCGATCTTGGCAAGGGCGGTAGTGGCGAACTGAACCCTGCGGTGAGAAGCATCCATGTAGGCCTTGGGAGCCGTAGTGGAAACAGCGGCCATGTGGTTGTTGAACCAAGGCTTCTGGTCCAGGCCCATCAGCTCATGCTGCCAGCCAAGGATGTCGTCCCAAGCTTCTACGCCGGAGAGGAAGCTGCCGGGGAAGTCGCTGCGGAGCTGGTTGGTGTGGAAGATGAACATCACCTTCTTTCCCTTGATGGTGAAGTACTTGTAGGTGCAGCGGTTAAGGAGTTCCTTGTAACGCTCTTCGCTGTGACGGGTAGGATCGTAGTAACCCTGAACGGTGCCGCAGCCGGGAAGTATATGAACCTTCACGCTCTTGTACTCGGAGACAGGAGTGGTGTCGGGGTGCAGAGGGTCGGCCTGAGGAATGGTGTTAAGCACGTATGCCATACCGCCCGCCTGGACGCGAATTGTGTTCACGCCTTCTGTTAGAACGGTGTTCTGGGCGTATTCCTCGGCTTCTGCTCCGCCGCCGTAGTTGGGGCCGTAGCCGTCGGCACGGTCACCGTAGATGGCAAGGCTCACTTCCTGTCCGGCGGGGATCTTGTCCACGCACACGAGGATGTCGGTACCCTGTTTCACCTCTATGCCGGTAGGGTTGTTGAGGGCCGAATAGATACGGGTCACAAGGGCGCGGTTGACGCGGTTGTCGGAATAAGGCTCGTAGGAATGGACACGGAAGTCGAATTCGCCGGCGTCGTAGGTGCCGTTCAGCAGAGGAATGGCGACGTTGGAAGCCAGATAAGGCGAAACTGCGTTCATTTTGACGATATCCTTCTTGGTGATGCCTTCCTTGAGCTCGGAGCAGGAACGGTCGGTGAAGATCTTGTCGATCCAGGTGTTCACTTCGGCCTTGTTGGAGTTGAAGAATTCAACCTCGGCGCAGCTTACGTACTGCCCGTCGGTATAATTGACGTGGCTGGGGTCGGCGTCGTCCTGGATTTCAATCATAATCCATGCGGGATTCTCGATAGGAGTATCCAGAAGGGCGGTCTGGTAGCCGCCGCGTCCGCCGAAGTCGAAGGTCTGGGCAAGGGTGGCTTCATCGGCAAGGTTCTGCTTGTAGTACACCTTGAATGTGCCAAGCTGGCCGCGCCAGTGGCTGCCGGGATTAAACACGCCCTGGGACGTGGTGCCGCGGTGCATTATATTGATATAGTCGATGCGGCTCTTGCCGTCGAAGGTGAATTCCCAGGTAAGAGGGAAGTTGGTGGTCACCTCATACGGCGAGTGGTAGTAGGTTTCGTAGCTGCCGTCTATGAGGGCTTCAACGGGGCCTTCGTATGCGCTCACCTGGCTTGCCTTTACGCCGGTGGGGACAATCTTGTCGTCGGTGAAGACCTCGGTGGAAGTGACGGAGATGCTGCTCTGGGTGATGGTGCACTGGGTGTCGGCGTCGGCATCGGCCTGATACATGGCCTTGACGGGGACGGTGGCGACGCGCTTGTCGGGCATCTCGTTGGTATCGACGGAGAAGACGAAGCGGGAAGAAGCGAAGCCCTTGGTCTCCGCCACGCCCTTGAAACGGATCCAGTTCTCGCCGTCTTCAGCGTTGAAGGCGGGCTTGGTGATAAGGCCCTCGTTCAGGGGGATGTTGGCCATCACGTCCATGTAAACCTCGCCGCCTTCAGGGCCGACGGAGACATTGGACACGACGATTGCCGGGCCGTAACCGAACTGGGTCACAATAATCTTGTACTGCTGTCCGGCGGCGCTTGCAAGCACCTGAGCCTGACGCATTTTCTCCTTTTCGGTATTGTCGGAGACGGCAACCATGATGCCTTTCTCCGCCGTAATGCTGCGGGAAGCCTGGCACCAATCGGCCGATGAGCTTATGCTCCACTTGTCCTCCGTCACATTGGTCGAGACGGGGATGAAGTACACCTGCTTATTCTTTTCCAGGACAATGGAACTGTAGTTTTCCATGTCTATCTGGAAGGACGGTGCTTCCGTATTCTTTTCCTTTACGCAGGCCGCTGTGGCCAGTACGAAGGAAACTGCGATGAGTATTTTACTTATCTTTTTCATCTCTTACATGTCAGTTCCGTAAAGTTCCAGTTCAGCGAGGGAAGTCCATGGCTGGCTTGAAGAATAATTGCTGCGAAGGTCACCGGCAACGGATTCGGCAATGCCGAAACGAATATTGGTGAAGCTCTCAGTGTGTGTGGACACAGGCAGCGATATCCATTTGCCGACACCGGCGTTCGCCATTTCGTCTGTGGCGTAATCGCCGATCTGTGTCCATGAAGCGCCGTCATTGCTTACGCCTATTACAATGTGCGTAGGCACACCGTTGCCGTTCTGAGTTCGGGTGCAGTAATTGAAGAGGATGGAGCGGAGGGCTGTTTTCAGTTCGATGTCGATATAGACACCATAGACAGGATCGGGATTCTGGACAGTGCTGCTCCAGGGGGAATGCCAGTAGGTTGTGATGTTGCCGTCCACAAGGGCGGGGGCGCCGCCACCGTCGCCGGACTGGGTGGCACTGGCCGTAATCATATCCTCGGTGAGGGTTATCTGGTCAGGGTCGAGGCGCAGCACAAGCAGATACAGGCTGGCGTTTTCGTCCAGTTCGAACTCTTCCTTAGTGCTTGAGGTCAATTTGATGGGAAGTGCATACTCGGTGAGCATGGCCATGCCTTCGCGGCTCACTTTCACATCGAACGGAACCTCGGTCACGCCTTCGGTAAAGCTTATTTCCGTAACGGGCAGGTTGTAAAGACCTTCGGGAAGAAGCTCGTACGAAGTGCCGTTGATATTGTTGTAGGACGTGAGCCAAGACTGGTCCATAACCTCAAGATTCACATTGAAATCCCACTCGTTCTTTTCCATGTTCAGGGACACAGTGTTGCGGTATGTCTCTTCCTTTGCGCTGGCGCCGGTGTAATGATGTTCCTCGACACCGGGGCTCAGCAGCGACAGCATGGGAATTTCGACTGCAGGTTTGAGAATGATGCAGTTGATGTTGTCCGACACATTGCCCGGAGAGAAGAGCTGGAAAGCCATGACATACTCGGCTTCGGGATTTACTTCCTGAAGCTCGCTGATGGCGACCGTGTTCACATTCAGGGACACCACCTGGTAAGGATCGGTGGAGTCGAAGCTTATCTGAACTTTCTCCTGATCGGCAAGGGGCTTTCTGGAAGCGTCCACGAACTGATAGCATGAGGCGGGGATAAGAGTGTATCCGGTCTCGTTGGTGATGTTGTACATCGCCATCTGGGCATCGTCAAAGGGGATTACCACCGCGCTGGCGGTACCGCTGAGATTGCGGCCGCTCTTGCAGACGGGAATTTGGTAAAGGCCGTCTTCGCCGGTGCGGAAGAGGGTGAGGTCCTGCTCGCCGCCGTTACGGAAGTAAACCATGGTCTGGAATTCTTCCATATTGTCGGAACGATGGTCTTCACAGGCGGCAGCGGCTACAAGTGCAAGGGCCGCCGGAATGATATATTTGAAGATGTTTTTCATATTACCAGCCATAGTTTTGAGTGAGTACCTTGTTGCGGTCCAGTTCACGCTGGAGGAAAGGATACAGGTAATGGTTGGAGCGGAAGACGCGTTTCTCCATTACTTTACGGGTCCACATTTCAGTGGGAACCACGGTGGCGTTGCGGGAGCCCACGACGTCGGTGTCAAGGCCGTAAACGGGGCCGTTGCACACATCCGGAGCTATCATCCAGGTGCGGGTATCGAAGTAGCGGTGGCCTTCCTGGGCAAGCTCTACCTGGCGCTCGCGGTGCACGAGGTTGATAAGCTCGGCAGTGGTAGCCTGAGGATAAACCTGGAGGATGGGAGCCATGCCGGAGCGGTTGCGAAGGTCGTCCCAGTAGCCCATTGCAAGGTCGTAGTCGACATCGTTGCCGCTTACGCCTGCCGCCTGGCATTCGAGCACTGCCTCTATGTAATTGAGGTAAATCTCGGCATAGCGGAAGGTGGGGAAGGTGACGGTGCTGGACTGGCTCTGGTAGAAGTCGGTCTTGTGGTCGGCCCATTTGCTGACGAGGTAGCCGGTGATGGGATAGTCATGATCAGTGTGGCCGATCATGCCGTTGGCAAAGTATGCGCGGCCCACAGCCTCACCATGTTTCCAGCCTGTGCCGGGCCAGTAAACGGTGACGTAGAAGCGAGGTTCGCGGCCAAGGTACATGCGGGGCGAGTTGGAAGTAGCCTCTGCATCCGTGCATTCGAGGGCCTGGAGGAAAGGATTCACCACGTTGGCAAGCTCGAATTCACGCTCGGCTGCGGGATAGCCGGACTGGCTGTCAACCAGAGGAGAACCGTTGCGGTCGTAACCGGTGATAGGATAACGGCCGTTTGCCATGGCGTAAGAGTCTACGGAACTCTGGGTGGGGCCCCAGCCGCCATAGGCCGATCCTGTGGCAATGCCGTTGGGAGAGGTATGGGCCTGCAGGGCCCAGCGGTTCTGATAACCGCCGCCGCAGTAGATGAGTTCGTCGTTCCAGTTCTCCTGGAAGATGCCGTAATAATTAAGGTAGGGGTTGTTGGGGTCGTCCTTGTCGGTGTAGAGGCTGTAAACGCCAAGGTCGATTACACGCTTTGCCGCCTGGGCTGCCGCAACCCACTTCTGGGCATCCGGCTCCGCGGGGAAGAGGTTGGTGCCGTCGGGATTACGTACGGCGCGATACAGGCTGCAGCCGTTGAACAGAGGACGGGCACTGTACAGCAGGAGGCGGGAGATCACCGCCAGGGCGGCGCCGCGGGTAGGAAGACCCAGGTTGGCGCTTGAATGGGTGGCCGGAAGGTTCTCGGCGCAGTAGGTCATTTCACTGACTACGTAATCTACGCACTCCTGCCAGGTGTTGCGGGGACGCTGGAGCTCCTGGGTGGTGGCCGTAAAGTCCATAAGATCGTCGCCTACAAGGAAGACGGGACCGTAGTCACGCATAAGGAGGAAATAGGTGTATGCCCTTGCCCAGCGGACGCAATCTACCATAAGCTGCAGCTGGCTCTTACGTGCCGCATCGTTTTCGAGGACGGGGTCGGAGCAGTTGAGAGCATTCTTTAGGAAGATATTGCAGTCCCTGATGCACTGGTAGCGGGTGTTGAAATAGTCGTTGGGAACGGTTGTGGCGTTCCAGGAGCCGAAGTTGATGTAGCGGTAGGCGTAGTTCCAGGTCATGGAAGCTTCGTCGGTGGCTCCGAAATAAGGAACGCTGTTATAGAAGTTGGTTGCATCCACCGGGAGGTAGCCCATGCAGTTGAAGAAATACTGCCTGGTGTAAGTGAATGAAGCCCAGATCTTTTCTTCGGTCAGCTGCTCGTCCTCCTGACGGTCCAGGAAGGAGTCGCAGGATACGGCGGTAAAGGCGCTTACGGCGATGAGGATATATATAAGAGTCTTTTTCATAATCTGCGGTCTATTAGAAGTTAGCGTTCAAACCGAAAGAATAGACCCGGTTGTTGGGGTAGGAGGCTCCTTGTCCTCCGCCTTGCTCGGGATCCCAGAGTTTGAAGGGCGAGAAGGTGAGGAGGTTGTTGCCGGAGATGTAGAAGCGCACGCTCTGGATGAAGCCTGCACGGGCGAGGAGTTTCTTCGGGAGTGAGTAGCCCACCTCGAAGTTCTTCAGGCGCAGGAAAGCGCCGTTTCTCTGCCACCAGGAAGAGGTCTGGCTGTTGTTGGAGGAACCTGCGGCCGAGCCGATGGCAAGGCGCGGGTACACGGCATTTGCGCCGGCCGATATATCGGCCCCGTTGTTGGTGAGACGGTTCCAGCCTTTGTCCCAGACATCCCACTGCACGGCTGCACGCTCAATTGCTGTGGAGGAGAAGGGAGAAGTGAGGGAAGAACCGCTGAGGAAGAAGTTCACGTGGTCCACGCCCTGGAAGAAGACGTTGATGTCGAAGCCTTTGTATTCGGCATTCAAGCCGAAGCCGTAGGTGATTTCCGGGAGGGTGGTGTAGCCAAGGTAAATCTGGTCGTCGGCGTCGATGCGGCCGTCACCGTTGATGTCCTGGTATTTGATATCTCCCACTCTGTACTCGCCGAAGGTCTGCACAGGAGAGTTGTCGATTTCTTCCTGGCTCTGGAACAGGCCAACTGCCAGAAGGCCCCAAGGCTGGCCTGCGCCAACGCCGTAAGGCTTGCCGATACGGTTCTGGTACTTGTACTTCCAGTCGGGTTCGTCGTTGTTCACCAGGGTGTTGCGGTTGTAGGTGAAGTTGCCGCGGGCGGTCAGGAACCAGTCCCCTACCTGCTTGTGCCATTCGGCCGACATGTCAACGCCCCTGTTGCGGGTTTCACCGACGTTCACGTAAGGGAGCTTGCTGGTGTTCTGCAGACCGGCGATGCCGGGAAGACCGCCGCGGAGCATGAGGATGCCGGTACGGTGGGAGTCGAAGTAATCGGCCATAATGCGGAGTTCCCTCCACAGCTCGAACTCTACGCCGAGGTTGAGTTTGGTCTCTTCTTCCCAGGAGAAGTTCAGGTTTTCGGGACGGCCGATGGCAAGACCGTAGCCGCCGTTGTTGCCCGTTTCGCCGATGGTGGCATAATTGCCGGTGATGACAGTGGGAAGGTAGAGCCAGCGGTCGCCGCCTATCTGGTCGTTACCTACTTTACCGTAGGAGCCCTTGAACTTGAACATGTTGACCGTGTTCTTGATGGGGGCCCAGAAGTCCTCTTCGGAAATCATGTAACCGGCGCTGAATGCCGGGAAGAAGCCGAAGCGGTGGCCGGGGGCGAAGTTCTCGGAACCGTTGTAGCCTACGTTAACTTCTGCGAAGTAACGGTCGCGGAAGGCGTAGGTGACACGGCCGGCGATACCCTGGTTCTTGTACGGCAGGGATGTGGTGGCGCTGCCGCCAAGGGTGGTCCGCTTGATGGAGTGGTTGTAAAGCAGCATTGCGCCCAAGCGGTGCTGGCCGAAGAGGCGGTTGTAGTTCACCGATGCTTCCATGTAAGTGTTCATGGAAGATGAGCCCGAAGCCGAATAGGTGAGCGAGGACGAGCCTTCGACCACAGGATCGCCGAAAATGAGGTTGCCGTCTTCGTCACGGCCTGTGGCGTGGTACTGACGGGGAGTCTTGGTGCGGCCCTGAGCCTGGTAGTTCCAGGCATCCCAGGAGAACTTGAAGTTGGCGGTGAGACCCTTGAGGGCATCCCAAACTTCGCCGAAGTCCTGCGTAAGGCCGATTACGGACTGCGCACTGTTTGTGAACGACTCGTTGTAACCGGTGTGTACCAGCAGGTTCCAAGGGTTCTCGTTGGTACCGGAAGGGCGGGAGATGGTGCCGTCGGAGTACTGGTAGGGAACCGCGTTGGGGGAGGTGGAGAAGGCCCAGCTCCAGATGTTGCCGGTGGAAGTGCCGGGACTTACGCGCGTCTCGTAGATGTTTGCCACGTTGAGGCTGAGGACGGTGGACGGGGTGAGGTTGATGTCCACGTTAGCGCGGAAGTTGAACTTGTTATAGCTGATTGAGGAATCGTAGTCGTAGATGTTGCCGGCGTTCTTGAAAATTGAGCTTTCAGTGAAGAAGCTGCCGGAAACGAAGTAACGCACGATATCGGAACCGCCGCTCACTGAGACGTTTACACGCTGGTTGGAGGCTATGTCCCTGTACATGGTCTTCATCCAGTTCACGTCGGGGTAGAGGTCAGGGTCGGTCTGGTTCCTGTATTTCTCGATTTCCTCCTGCGTGTAGCGGGGTTCGTCGGAGGCCCAGTTGTACATGGTGGCGAACTGCTCGGAATTCACGAAGCGCGGCATGATGAGCGGCTGGGTGATACCGGTCTCACTGCGGAGATTCACCTTGGGACGGCCCACGTCACCCTTCTTGGTGGTGATGAGGATAACGCCGTTAGCGCCCCTCACGCCATACA
The DNA here is from genome assembly GCA_017477465.1 of Bacteroidales bacterium. Taxonomy (GTDB): domain Bacteria; phylum Bacteroidota; class Bacteroidia; order Bacteroidales; family UBA932; genus Cryptobacteroides. Next base: position 40,462 of record JAFUVU010000041.1, on the reverse strand, counting down.
CTGCCGATGCCGATGCATCCTTGAGGATGGAGAAGGAGGCGATGTCGTCGGTATCCACCAGGTCGATGTCACGCTCTACGCCGTCCACGAGGACCAGAGGGGTGACGGTTCCCTGGAAGGAGGAGACGCCGCGGATATAGAAATTGGCCTGGCTCTGGCCCGGCATACCCGAAGACTGCACCGCAACCACACCGGCAAGCTGGCCGGCAAGGCCAGTTGACAGCTGGGCCGACGGAACCTTGAGATTGGCGGCATCCACGGTAGCGATGGAACCCACGACGGATTCCCTCTTCTGGGTGCCGTAACCAACGACCACGACTTCGTCCAGGGATGTGGACTGGAGCTGCATCTGTACATTGATTTCAGTCCTGTTGTTGACAGCGATTTCCTGGTCGTCGTATCCTAGGGAGGAGAAAACCAGCACGCCGCCGCCGGCCGCTGCATCCACCGTGATGGAGTAGTGGCCGTCCAGGTCTGTAATTACGCCGATGACGGTGTTTTTCACCAGAACGCCTGCGCCAATCATGGGTTCTCCCAATTCGTCGATTACTGTTCCCTCGACGGTGATTTTACCCGATTGGGCCAAGGCCTCCGGAATGGACGCAATGGCCGCTGAGAGGGCTATCACGCCAATAAGAAAGGCTTTGAACTTGCTTTTCATCAGTTTTAATGTTATTTAAAGTTGCGCAAGTTATGAAAAAAAGGGTATCTTTGCAAAAAAGTAAGGCCCGGTTCGATAAATAAATTTTTTTGTTTTCACTAATGCCTTACTATCAATAAGTTACAATAATGAAACGATTCATCACTTTAATCATATTACTGTATCTTGCCATGTCCCTTTTCGCTCAGGGCAAGGTCACTACGCGCCGATACCTGCTGTCTGACTTCACCGACAAAGTCACCCAGGTCGTCCTCAGCGGCAACGAAATCCTGAGCGGTGCGCTTCAGCAGGAAGTTGTCGCCAGGTGGACGGCATCGGCCTTTGAATTCTGCACCCTGGACCAGTTCGAGGCACGCAAAACCAGCAGCAATTACTACTTCCTCCTGGCTGCCGAAAGCCGCTTCAAAGGGGAAGAAAACCCCGGCGTGACCTTCCTGACGCTGGTCAAAGGCGGCCCCGAGGCTGCCGACGGAATAGGCGCAATGACAGAAATAGTGTCCTTCCCGCTGGTTGCTGCACAAGGCGGCAGCGGCAGGGAGCTTATCTACATCGGCGCACTGGTAAAAGCCGTGCAGGAATTCACCCTGGCGGCCATGGAATCGGAAAAAGTAGCCTACGGCATGGAAGCCTGGGTAAACAAAAACTATGAGCGGGGCGGCAAGATGATGCAGATTTTCCTCGCCAAGGAAGACCTGTCCCCCTCAGTAAGCGAAAAAGACCTGGAAAAATACCTGGACGACGACTTCCACATAAGCGACGACACCCAGGCAGCAGACCAGCACTATCTGGACGAAACCTACAACACCCTGGTAGGCTACACGGTAGCCCCGGCCGATCCCGGCAAAGCATCCTGGTGCTACAAAATGCTCTTTGAAGCATCTACGCAGAGCCTCTTCTACATCGGCAAGCATAAGTATTCGTCAAAGAAAGGCACGGGCTTCCTCCCTGCCGATCTTAAACATTTCTCCCGCAAGAGATGACCACCGGAGTTTCCCCACAAGGGCTGCGCTATGCGGTGCGTCGCAGCGGACGCGCTGTCGCTTACTGCGCACTCACCATCGGCTGCGGTACGGCCGATGAAGCCGGCTACCCTGCCGGAACAGCCCATTTCACAGAACATACGATATTCAGGGGCACTCGCCACAAAAGCGCCTCTGCCATAAATAGTTATCTTGACCGCCTTGGAGGCGAGCTCAACGCCTACACCACCAAGGAGGAAATCGTCCTGCATGCAACAGTCCTGAAGGAAGACTGGGAAAAAGCCGCCCGCCTTCTTTTCGAACTGGCCACCGAAGCCACTTTCCCGGACAGCGAAATAGAGACCGAGCGCGGCGTGGTCCTGGACGAAATCATCTCCTACAAAGACAACCCTGCCGAAGACGTGTACGACCGCTTCGAAAGCCTGCTTTTCGACGGCACGCCCCTCGGCACTCCCATCCTTGGCACCACATCCTCGGTGAAGAAAATTACCCCTCAGATGCTCAGGAACTTTGTTGCAGAGAAATTCACCGCCGGCAAAATGGTCTTCTCAGTAGTTGCCGATGTCGATGAAGCCGTCCTCGAAAAACGGGTTTTGAAGCTTATCTCCACTGTGGGATTTTCTTCCGCGTCGCCTGTTCAGGCAAAGGCTTCTGAAAAGGCGCCCGCAGTCGAGCCTTTCCACAAAACCATCGACAAGCGCCATCATGAGGTTAACGCCGTTATCGGCTCCCTGGCGCCGTCCCTTTATGAAATGCCGGACAGGCTGGTATGCGCCATGCTTGCCAATATCCTCGGCGGCCCGGCCTCCAACTCGCTTCTAAACAAAGAGCTTCGCGAAAAACGCGGCTGGGTGTACGGAATTGAATGTTCTTACACGCAGTATGCAAAAACCGGCATCGTGGCCATCAGTTTTGGCTGCGACAAGCCAAACATGGAGGCTTGCCAGAAGGCTATCGGCAAGATTCTCAATCGTTTAATGGATACGCCTTTTACGGATGCACAGCTCAAGGCCTACCGCAAGCAGCTTCTCGGGCAGCTCGCAATAAGCTCCGAAGCAGGCGAAGCCCAGTGCCTTTCAATGGGCAAGAGCATGCTTTCCTGGGGCAGCATCATGAGCCCGGAGCAAACCCGCGAGGCAATAGAAGCCATCACTCCCGAGCAGCTTCAAAAAATGGCCCGGCGCCTTTTTGCACCGGACCGGCTTTCTTCGCTTGTTTATCTTTAGAAAGGTTTAAGAATATCCGACTCGCTACCCTGTTCCGGGCGAATGTCGCTTATGAAGCCGTGCTTAGTTCACAACTTCGCAGAGGAATTTGATGCGGACGAGGCGGATTTCCTTTTCTTCGTAGTCGCCTTCAAGGGCTTTCATTGCATCTGAAAGCGAATCCGACGTTGCTTCTTCCTTGAACCAGGTGAAGATTTCCTGGACTACGTCGGGGTCCAGTTCTTCTTCTATGTAGTAATTCAGGTTTACCCTGGTGCCTGTGGCTACTATCGATTCTATTTCTGTCAGAAGGTCGGACATTTCCAGGCCTTTGGACGATGCTATGTCTTCCAGAGGGAGCTTGCGGTCGATGGCTTGGATGATGGCCACCTTGTTGCCGGAGCGTGCCGCCACGGATTTTACTACAAAGTCGTCGGGCCTTTCTATCTCATTCTCTTCTACGTATTTAGCTATAAGATCCACGAAGGGCTGGCCGTATTTGCGGGCCTTGCCTTCGCCCACTCCCTGGCACTTTTCCGACAGTTCCTTCAGGCTTAGGGGATAGACTATGGTCATGTCTTCCAGGGCTGGATCGGCAAAGACCATCCAGGGTTGGACTCTGTATTTGCGGGCTACGTCTTTGCGAAGGTCCTTAAGCATTGAAAGGAGCACCGGGTCTCCCCCGCCGCCACCATTGACTGCGGCCGCGCTATCCTCATCGTCTTCGTCTTCCCCTTCCGAGAAGGTGCGGTCTTCCACAAGCATCACCTCGTGCGGATTCAGGTAGAATTCCAGGCCTTCGTCCGTGGCGTAGATAAGGCCGTAGTTTTCTATGTCCTTGTCAAGATAATGCAGGATTATGCCCTGATGAATGACAGCGGCCCAAAAACGGACGCTGTGGTCTTTTCCTGCGCCGAAAAGGGGCAGCTCGTCGTGCTTGTATGACTTTATGAGCGCGTTGGAAACGCCTGCGAGTATGCTGGCCAGATGTTCCAGCTTGAAATGCTCCTTGAGGCTTTCGATAAGCTCTATCACAAGGGACATCTCCTCCCTTCCGTCGAAACGGGCTTTGGGGTGGAGGCAATTGTCACATGCGCCGCAGTTGTCCTGGGTGTAATCCTCCCCGAAGTAATTGAGCAGCAGTTTTCTGCGGCATTGGCTGGACTCCGCATAAGCAACGGTTTCCTTTAGCAGCTGCTTGCCGATTTCCTGCTCCGCCACAGGCTTGCCCTGCATGAATTTTTCCAGCTTCTGGATGTCTTTGTAGCTGTAATAAGTGATGCAATGGCCTTCCTTTCCGTCGCGGCCTGCGCGGCCCGTTTCCTGATAATAGCCTTCGATGCTTTTGGGAATGTCGTAATGGATTACGAAGCGAACGTCGGGCTTGTCTATGCCCATGCCGAAGGCAATCGTGGCCACTATCACGTCTATCTCTTCCATCAGGAACTTATCCTGATTTTCGGCCCTTGTCTTTGCGTCCAGTCCGGCATGATAGGGCAAGGCCTTTATGCCGTTGATGGCAAGCATCTGGGCCATTTCCTCCACTTTTTTGCGGCTGAGGCAATAGATGATGCCGCTTTTGCCCGCATTCTGGCGGATATAGCGTATGATATCTTTTTCCGGCTCTACTTTGTCCCTTACCTCGTAATATAGATTGGGCCGATTGAAGGACGAACGGAACACCACCGCATCCTGGATACGGAGGTTCTTTAGGATATCGCTTTGCACCTTGGGCGTTGCGGTTGCCGTGAGGGCGATGACCGGGGCCGGCTGGATCTGGTCAATTATTGAGCGGATTTTCCGGTATTCCGGCCTGAAGTCGTGGCCCCATTCGCTTATGCAGTGGGCCTCGTCAACTGCGTAGAAGGATATCTTTATCTCCTTCAGAAGGGCTATGTTTTCTTCTTTCGTGAGCGATTCCGGGGCTACGTAAAGCAGCTTTGTAACACCGCGCAGAAGGTCGTCCTGGACTTCCTGGATTTGAATGCGGGAGAGGGACGAATTGAGGAAATGGGCGATACCGTCTTCGCCTGATTCGAAGCCGCGGATGGCATCCACCTGGTTTTTCATCAGGGCTATAAGGGGCGATATGACGATGGCTGTCCCTTCCATCACCAGGGCAGGCAGCTGATAGCAAAGGGACTTGCCGCCGCCGGTGGGCATCAATACAAAGGCGTTGCCGCCGCTTGTCAGATGGCGGATGATGCGCTCCTGATCGCCTTTGAAGGCATCGTAGCCGAAAAAGGTCTTCAGTTTATCGTGAAGGGTGGCGGTATCTACTGCCATTAAGTCTGAAGTTTTTAGTTTTGGGTCAAAATACGACTTTTTATTTGAAAAAGCAAATAATTTTGTCGCTCAACCTAATAATTTTACAGTCCGTCGGAATTATTTATGCAATCTGAAAAAATATGCGTATATTTGCAGATTGAGCGCGCAAAAGCACTCGTGCAAGAAAAAACGTTAAATTATTAGTTATATGAAACTTGTTAAGATTTTCGCCATTGCCTCCGCCGCTGCGCTGGTTCTGGCTTGCAACTCCCCCAAAGTAGAAGGTTCCAAAGAAGTCCAAAGCCTGCTTCCCTCCAAAGGCCAGGTAGATTCCACTTCCTATCTTCTCGGTGTAAACTTCGGCCTGGTAATGACCCAGAACGGCTTCGGTGAGCTGAACATGGCCCAGGTACGCAAAGGTATGGCCGACGCTCTCGCAGCCAAGGAAGGCCAGCCCATGGATTCAGTGTTCGTAAAGCAGTTCAAGATCAACCCTGCCGACATGAACATGATCATCAACAACTTCCTCCAGAAGCGCACCGCTTACGAAGGAGCCCTTAACAAAGAGAAAGGCGACGCTTTCCGCAAAGACTTCTATGTAAAGAACAGCGCCGACTCCACCGCCTCCGGTATCGTTTACCTCATCCAGGACAGCGGCAGCGAAGTACGCGCCCTCAGCGACCGTGACACCGTGAAAGTCAACTACCGCGGCACCCTCATCGACGGTAAGGAATTCGATAAGAACGAAGGCATCACCTTCCCCCTGAACCGCGTCATCAAAGGCTGGACCGAAGGCATGAAGCTCGTCGGCGAAGGTGGCAAGATCACCCTCGTAATCCCCGCAAACCTCGCTTACGGCGAACGCGGACCCCGTGAAATCGGTGCCAACTCCACCCTCATCTTCGACGTTGACCTCCTGGAGGTTCACCCCTTCGTAGAAAAGGCCGAAGAACCCGCCAAACCCGTAGCCAAGAAGAAATAAGTCATGGCACTGGAACTGGAAGGAACGCTGCGCCAGAAACTGGGCGTGCAGTCCGGAACATCGGCCCGGGGAGCCTGGGCCAAGCAGGAGTTCATCCTGGAGTTCCCGGACGGCAATTTCACCTCGCAGGCCTGCTTCACGGCCTGGGGGCAGGAAAAAGTGGCAGAACTGGACAAGTACCAGATAGGTGACCGCATCAAGGTCTCCTTCAACCTGAGAAGCCGCGAATTCAACGGCCGATGGTACAACGACCTCCAGATCTGGCGCATCTCCCCCGCCGGCGAAGCTACAGCCTCCGCCCAGCCGTCATTCCCGGCTCCGTCGTCATCGTCATCCCCGGTTTCCACCGGAAATCCTGCACCCTCATCGTCATTCCCGGCTCCGACGTCATCGTCATTCCCGGCTTCGACCGGGAATCCCGCACCCTACCAGGCCCCGGCTCCGACCCTGGACGACATGCCGGCCGAGGACGCCTCAGACGACCTCCCGTTCTAATCCGGAACACCATACTACATCAAGAAGGTGGCTCGCTCGAGTCGCCTTCTTTGTTTGCGGCTAATTCAAAGATTCTTCTTATCTTTGTAGGCTATGATGAATATAGGATACAACAACCGTTGGGTACGCCTTGTGAAAGACATACTTTTCACGGCCGTCGCATTATGGATCATGTTACGCTTCGGTCTCCTGGGAGCCATCCTGGGCGTCCTGGCCGCCTATTGGTACGGCCGTGACGCCTACTTCCAGGCCAAGGCCCTGTGGCAGGAAAAGACTTATCGGCCACAGGAGCAGCCCCGTAGTGACGGCCCCACTGTAAAAACAACGGAAGACGACGGCAAAATCACCGTCACAAACCTGCAGGACGCCAAAGAAGTGGATTTTGAGAAGGAATGATTCCTAAGGAAACAGTAGATCTTATTCTGGACACCGCCCGCGTAGAAGAAGTAGTGGGCGATTACGTGACGCTTAAGCGCCGCGGTGCCAGTCTGTGGGCCTGCTGTCCCTTCCACAACGAAAAGACGCCCTCCTTTGCAGTCACTCCGGCAAAGGGCATTTACAAATGCTTCGGCTGCGGCAAATCAGGCAGCGCAGTAGGATTCCTGATGGACTATGAGCATCTAACCTACCCCGAAGCTCTCCGCGCCCTTGCCAAAAAATACAATATCGAAATAAAAGAGGAAGAAGAAACGGCCGATCAGATAGCCGCCCGCCAGCGCAGCGAAAGCCTGCTTGCAGCATCGGAATTCGCCTTCAACTTCTTCAAGCAGCAACTCCTGGAGCCGGAGGGCAAGGCCATCGGCTATAAATACTTCAGGGAAAGGGGCTTGCTGCCGGAAACCATAGAGAAATACGGCCTTGGCTGGGCACCCACTTCGCGCAGCGCCTTAACCACAGCCGCAAAGGAAGCAGGCTACAAAGACGAATTCCTGCTGGAAACCGGCCTCTGCACCCAGTGGGAAAGCGACGGCTCCCTTCACGACCGTTTCTACGACAGGGTAATCTTTCCCGTCCATTCGGTCAGCGGCCGCGTGATAGCTTTCGGCGGACGCACCCTGCTAAAAGAAAAGACCGACAAGATTGCCAAATACGTAAACTCCAAGGAATCGGAGATTTACGTAAAGTCCCGCTCCCTTTATGGCATCTGGTTCGCAAAAAGCGAAATAGCAAGGCAGGACCGCTGCTACCTCATGGAAGGCTACCTTGACGTCCTGTCAATGCATCAGGCCGGCATCCTGAACTGCGTAGCGTCCAGCGGTACATCCCTTACGGAGGAGCAGATCCGTATCATCAAGAAATTCACGGACAACGTCACCATAATGTACGACGGCGACAGTGCCGGCCTCCACGCCGCCATACGCGCCATCGGCATGATACTCAAGGAAGGAATGAACCCGCGCGTTGTGTTCCTCCCCGACGGAGACGACCCGGATTCCTACTCCCGCAAGCATACGCTTGAAGAAATAAGGGAGTTCATATCGGCCCATGAGCAGGACGGCATCGCCTTCAAGACGGACCTTCTCCTCAGCGAAGCCAGCGACGATCCGCTTAAAAAAGCCGGCCTCATCAACGAAATAGCGGACACTGTTGCCGATATCCCCGACCCCATCACCCGCCAGGTATATGTGGACACCGTCGCCCGCCGCTTCCAGATAGAGGCCGATATCATCCAGGAAAGGGTGCGGAAAACCCGCGAAAAACTGGCCCGCGACCAGCGCATAGCCGCCGACAGGGACCAGGCCAGGCGGGAGCGGGAGAATCCGGCCGGAAGCTACGAGGCTCCGTCCGCTCAGGGCAACAGCATGCCTGAGGTGCAATATCGGCCCTCTGCTGCGCCCAGCACCGTGGACAGCATCCTGGCACCTTCGGAGCGGGAACTCCTCGGCTTTATCCTGCGATACGGCCGCACGCCGCTCCAGTTCGAAACCGACTCCGAATTCTACGACCCCGAAGGCAGCCAAAGCGTCGCGGAGTTCATAGACTCCGCCCTCGCAGGGGACGACATCCACTTCTCCAACCCGGCCTACGAAGCCGCCTATCAGGCATATTTCCAGCTCTACGACCAGGGAATGGACCAGGACTCGATAGTTCTCTCGCTCCTCAACGGCGAAGACCGCGCAGTCGCTTCCGTAGCCGCGGAGCTGTCAACAGAAAAGTACGAAATCACCGTCCACAACTTTACGGATGCGCTTACAACCGTGGATTCCTGGCTGGTGAAATTCGTCCCCCGCTCGATACTGGCCTACCACGACAAACGCATCACCGCCCGTCAGCAGGAGCTTAGCCGCAGCCTCGCGCAGGCATCGGCCCAAGACGGCCTGGAACTTATGAAGCAGCTGAGCAAGCTCAACGAATTGAAAAAGACAATCAATATAAAACTAGGAAGACTACCCAAATGAGTTACAAAAGAACCCTTGTGACCTGTGCGCTCCCTTACGCCAACGGTCCTGTCCATATCGGCCACCTGGCCGGCGCTTACATTCCCGGAGACATCTATGTCCGATATCTGCGCATGCGCGGGGAGGACGTACTGTTTGTCTGCGGCTCCGACGAGCACGGAGTCCCCATCACCATCAAGGCGAGGGAGCAGGGTGTCACCCCGCAGGACATTGTGGACAAGTACCACCGCATCATGAAGGACTCCTTCACAGGGCTGGGCATCAACTTCGACATCTATTCCCGCACCTCGTCGGCAGTCCATTCCGAAAATGCGGCCGAGTTCTTCCGCAAGCTCTATGACCAGGCCGATTTCATCACCAAGGAAAGCGAACAGCTCTATGACGAAAAGGCCGGCATGTTCCTCACCGACAGGCTCATAGAGGGCACATGCCCCAAGTGCGGCAACCCTCATGCCTACGGCGACCAGTGCGAAAAATGCGGCTCCACGCTGTCGCCCGAAGAGCTGCTGGATCCCAAGTCCAAACTCAGCGGTTCCACTCCTGTGAAACGCAAGACCAAACACTGGTATCTTCCTCTTGACAAGTACGAGCCCTGGCTCAGGGAATGGATTCTGGAGCGCCACAAGGAATGGAAAACCAACGTGTACGGCCAGTGCAAGAGCTGGCTGGACGGCGGCCTGCAGCCACGTGCAGTAACGCGCGACCTCGACTGGGGCGTCCCCGTCCCCGTAGAAGGAGCGGAGGGCAAAGTGCTCTACGTTTGGTTTGACGCTCCCATCGGCTATATTTCCAACACCAAGGAACTTCTGCCTCAGAGCTGGGAGAAGTGGTGGAAGAGTCCGGACACCAGGCTTGTGCATTTTATCGGCAAGGACAATATTGTGTTCCACTGCATCGTATTCCCTTCAATGCTAAAGGCTTACGGAGACTATATCCTTCCCGACAACGTCCCCTCCAACGAATTCCTGAATCTGGAAGGCGACAAGATTTCCACTTCCCGCGGCTGGGCCGTATGGGTGGACGAATACGAAAGGGACTTCCCAGGGCAGGAGGATGTGCTCCGCTACGTGCTCACCGCCAACGCCCCTGAAACCAAAGACAACGACTTCACCTGGAAGGACTTCCAGAGCCGCAACAACAGCGAGCTGGTAGCCATCCTGGGCAACTTCGTAAACCGCGCCGTCGTGCTCACGCACAAGTACTTCGGCGGGGCCGTGCCTGCCAACTTGAAGCCGGAAGCAATTGACGCAGAAACGCTTGCATCGGTCAAGCCTTGCAAGGAAGCCCTCGAAAAGTACATCGAGACCTTCCACTTCCGCGAGGCCCTGAAAGAGGCGATGAATATCGCCCGCATCGGCAATAAATACATCTCTGACATGGAGCCCTGGAAGGTTGCGAAGGAAGACATGGACCGCACCGCCAGCATCCTCTACACCTGCCTGCAGCTCTGTGCCGATCTTGCCATAGCCTTCGAGCCCTTCACTCCCTTCAGCGCCCAGAAGCTCCGCGACATCCTGCGGGTCGGCGTTTTCGCAGGCTACGACCACCGCGCCGGCGAAGGCGAGCCCACAGTAAACTTCTTCAAGGCCGATGAAGGCCTCGCAGTACATACCAGGCCTTCAGAGATGCCCGGTCAAGCCGGGCATGACGTCACCACCGGCTTGACCGGTGGTCTCACCCTGGACTGGTCCATGCTCGGCGCCTCCGAGATACTCCCCTCCGGCCACCAGCTTGGAGAGGCCGTGCTCCTGTTCCGCAAGATAGAAGACGCAGAGATCGAAGCCCAGATTGCCCGCCTCAAAGCCATCAAAGAGGCCCGTGAAGCAGCAGAAGCCGCCCGTGCAGCAGCCGAGGCAGCAAAAAAGGTAGAGCCGCAGAAGGCCGAAGTAAGCTTCGAGCAGTTTGGCGCCATGGATATCCGCACAGCCACTGTACTGGCCGCCGAACGTGTTCCAAAGACCGACAAACTCCTCAAGCTCACCATCGACACCGGTATCGACCAGCGTACAATAGTCTCCGGAATAGCTGAATACTACAGCCCCGAAGACATGCTCGGCAAACAGATTTGCATCCTCGCCAACCTGGCTCCGCGTGTAATCCGCGGCATCGAATCCCGCGGCATGATCCTCATGGCCAAGCAAGGCGACGGCCGCATGCGCTTCATCACGCCCCAGGAAGCAATAACAAACGGCGCCGTTATCGGCTAAGTTGTTCCCGCAGCCGCCGCTAAATCGGCTACTGCTCCCAACCGTTCCTGCAACCGCCGCTAAATCGGCCTAGCTGCTCCTGGGCAGTTCCAGAAGCCACCACTAAATCGGCCGAGTTGTTCCCGGAGCCCCGCCGCAGAATATGTCGCGCGCGACTGGCTTGCAACGCTCCATAACAGCCTAGTTCACAGGCGTTTACAAAAACCCTCCAGCCAGTCGGCATGAAAAAACGTGCCGGCTGGCTGGAAGAGTTTTCTAAATGATTGCAAGCGAGGAGGTTACAAAAAAGTGCGAGCCACTCGCCGCTTGCCGAAAAAATTCAGGAGGGCTATTTCAGGTTTATGAACGGCAGCGCACTTGAGCCGTTGTAAGTGGGCAGTTTGCCGTCCCACTTTTCTATTGCATATTGCTGCACCAGAAGGGCATTCAGTGACGCGGCAACTACGCGGTTGTAATACGCCTCGCCGTCGCCTTGGATTTTTTGGGCTTCGGCCTCACCTTTTGCTTTGGCTATGGCTATCTTGGCCTCCGCCTCCGCTTCTTTTACTTTGTTTTCTGCTTTCAAGGCGTTCTGGACCGCTTCGTTCTTTGCGTTGATTGCTTCCGTAAGAGATGCCGGAGGATCTATTTTGGTAGTAAACTCACGTACAATGAAGCCTTCCCGGTTCATCGACTCGTCCAGACGGGCGCGTACCTCGTTTTCAAACTTGGCGCGGTTGGCCATTAGCTCGTCCGAGGTGTAATTGTTGGCGCAGGTACGATAAGCTTCAAAGATACAGGTGTTTATGTACCCCATTTCCAGCTCGCGTACCGGTTTGCGGTATTTTACGAATATGTCAACTGCTTTGTTTTCGTCTATCTGGTAGGCCAGGGTGGGCGTCATGGAAAAAATTGCGGCATCTTTGGGGTTCACAGTAAATGGCTCGTACGTAACACGCTGGATATAAGTGGGGTATTCAAAGATACTCTCCGTAATGGGATTGTACCAGACCCATCCGCGGCAAGTTCCCTCTACACCGCCCTTGAGCGCCGCATTCGAGCTCCATTTCTTAAACTTAATGCCTACTGACGCAGAGTCGATTGTAGTACAGCAAGAGGCCATTACAAAAATGACCACGGCAGCAGTGATAAAAGCAATCCAAGTGGATTTTGCCAAGGTAGATATCTTTTTCATAAAGCAAAACGTTTTTCAAATATAAGTATTTTACATGAAAAACTTACAGAACCTTTTCCAATACTTCATCAGTCAAGCCAAGCAAACGCCGAATCTGCCCTTTAGAAGCGGCAAAACGCCGGGCAAGAGTGCGGGCAAGTTGCAATAAAGTCTTACTGTCCAGCTGATGGGGTGATTCTACATAATACTCGTTCTTGCAAATGCTTGCAATTTTTTCCTGCAGCTGCGAATCTGAGAAGCGAATGGATTCCGGCAGGCCATGTGAGATGCGCACGCCACTCTCCAAATCGAAAACCCTCAGCCTGTCAAACAGCGCAAGACTGTCCCCGGCTTTTTTCTCCACCAGTTTATAATCGACAAAGTATCTGTTCAGCACACACGAGTTTACAATTTCCCACTCCGGCGGCAGTTTTACATGGCTTTTAAACAGTTCTCGCCGCCTTTCCTGCTTAATTTTTCCCACAGCTTCACCATGCACAAGGTTCATGTAAGGATTAAAATACACATCGGCACTGCTCCATCTATACTCGTATGGCGAACAGATTCTGGCGCGATAACAGTTGCGAAGTATATAGGCCAACTCGTTCAGGAACATTTGCCGATTTGTGACAGGGCTCACGTTGCAGTCCTTTTCGTGCATAAGGCCGATAATACCGTACTCCGCGCTCAACATAACAGAGAACCGGTAGATTATCCAGCGCCACATACATCGGCATTCCGTCAATGTACCATAAAGCAGCAAATGAAGGTGATTGCTCATCAGCGTGTACGCCAGTAAGCGGATGTCGAAAAGAGTAGTAGCGATTGCCAGGGAGTTGACACCGAAGGCATAATCGGCATCTTTTCTGAACAAGGTCCCGTGTTCCAGATGGCTCATTGTGAATTGGTAAACACCGGACCCGCCTTTGAAGGGATCATTAAACTCATTCATGATATCAGGCTCGCAAGACATAATAACAAATGCCAAAAGGGCTTGCGCTTCCCTTTTTGCATGCCACCGGTCCTGATACCGCAAGGCAAATGTAAGAAGAAAGTTTTTAATAATCGCAAAATTTTTGCCGACTGGCTCGTGCCATTTTATAACGCAGCGTATTTCAAGAACTTATAAAAACTCGCGAGCCAGTCGACATGTTTTTTCACCTCGACTGGCTGGAGCAAAATTATAAACACTTATAAACCAGGCCGATACAAAAAGCATCAAGCCAGTCGCGCACGACATATCCCGGCGCGGACTCCGCCTCGCCGGTGTGTGCGTGGGGAAAAGGGGGGCCAAGGGGTTGAAGCGGCACTCCAGACTTTTGTCGGCTGCGGCTCAGGCATGCTGCAGGTTACAACTCAGGCCTTTGACCGGCCGCAGCTCAGGAGGGCTGCCAATCGAGGCTCAGGCGTGCTGCCAGTGGATTGTGGGGTCGCGGCGCCACCAGGTGAGTTGGCGTTTTGCGTAGTGGCGGGTGCTGGTTTGGATGCGGGATACGGCGGTGTCCAGGGAGCACTGTCCGTCGAAGTATTCAAAGAGTTCGCGGTAGCCTACCGTCTGCAGGGCGGGCAGGTCCCGGTACGGGAGCATGGCGCGGGCCTCCTGTTCCAAGCCCTCGTCCATCATTTGCAGCACACGGGCATTGATGCGCTCATAAAGCTGCTCGCGGGGCCGTTCCAGGCCGATTTTCACAATCTCGAAGTCCCGCTGCTTGAATCCGCGCGTCTTGAAAGAAGAAAAAGGCCGACCCGTGTACATGCTCACCTCCAGCGCACGGATCACCCGCTGCCCGTTGCTGATGTCCAGCTCTTCGTATGAAACCGGATCCAGTTCCTTAAGCTGAAGCGCAAGCGATTCGACACCGTCTTCACGGAGACATTCCATGAGGTGCTGACGCAACTGGAGCGGAACTTCGGGGAAATCGTCCAGACCGTAGCAGAAAGCGTCTATGTACATCATGGAGCCTCCGCACATGACAAGCGTTTCGTGGCCATCGGCAAAGAGACGGTTTACAAGGTCGAGGGCCTCCGTCTCATAAATGCCGGCAGTGTAGTTGCGGGTTACCGGAACGCTGCGGATAAAATAGTGCCTTACCGCAGCCAATTCCTCATCTGAGGGGCATGCAGTGCCGATTCTGAGTTCCTGAAAGATTTGTCTGGAGTCGCAAGAAATTACCGGGGAGCCAACCTCAAGGGCGCGCTTGATTGCGTAGGCAGTTTTGCCGACGGCGGTAGGGCCCAATATGATTTCCAGACGGCGGCTCACTCGTTTTCGTCGAAGATTTCTTTGCCGTCCTCGTCTTCGTCGTCCTCCGGTTCGTCGTCCAGATCAAGGTCTTCGTCGTCGAATTCCTCGTCTTCGCCGGGGAGACGCTGCTGGCGGTCCGGAAGGTCTTCGAAGGCTACGTAGCCGTTCTCAAACTCGATGGGATTGGGGCCTTTGACCTCCTCCAGACGGGGGAAGTCCGGGCTTACATTCGAACCTTCGACTTCTCCTTCTACGGTTATGTTGACGCTTTTGCGGTTGGTCACGTCGTAGAAATAGACAAAATCCGTCGCTCCCGCCTTGATGGTCTTTTCAAGGGAGGTCTGATCCACCGTGCCCCAGCCAAGGTCGAACAGGCCGTAACGGCCGACGACCGCCCCGGTAACATCCAGGGCCTTAAACATAATGAGCTGATCCTGCGGAAATTCCAGATCGGCCCTTATTTGTTTGTGCAGGGTGTACAGAGTGGTGGCGCCGTGCACGTGATATACTCTGAAGAATCCTTTGATACCTTTGAGGGTGACTCTTAACTTGAATACCATATTCCTTCTAATCTTTTGCGATATCAAATATACTGCTTTTTTTCCTATCCCTTGCAAAAAAAAGCAAAAATCACTACTTTCGCTCCAAGATGGAAGCTTTCGACGAATATAAATCCATTGCAGCCCCGTCGGAGGGGCTTTTCAAGGACAACGGATCCCGTTTCATAGCCCTCGCCTACCCGGTAGAATCAGAAGCAGAGGTAAAAGAAATAGTTCAGAACCTGCGCAAGCAATATCACGACGCCAGGCATCACTGCTACGCCTATCGGCTTGGATATAAAGGAGACGTTTTCCGCTCAAGCGACGACGGCGAACCTTCAGGCAGTGCAGGCAGGCCGATCCTCGGGCAGATAGACTCCCGCAGCCTCAGCGACGTGCTGGTGGTAGTGGTGCGCTACTTCGGCGGCATCAAGCTTGGCATCCCCGGCCTGATAAGAGCCTACAAGACCTCAACTGCCGATGCCCTCGACAACGCCCAAATCGTACAAAAAACCGCCGCCGGCGTTTTCCGCATCAGTTTCGACTATCTGTCGATGAACGATGTCATGAAAACTCTCAAGGAGCTGGGACTGCAGCCATCGGCCCAGGATTTCGGGGAAAAATGCTCGCTTCAGGTAAGGGTCCGCCTCAGCCAAACGGCCGTTTTTAAAGAAAAAATGCAAAGTTGCTCAAATCTCGAAGAATTATAGGTTTTATCAATAATAATTCCTAAATTCGGGCACTGAAAACAAGCTGCTTTATAAGCCGCTTTTACAAAGCGAAAGAAGCGTTAGAGCAGCCTTGTTACTTTTAATCGGCCATTTTTAAACAAATGTTTTAACCACATAAGAATCATGTCAAAAAAAGTTCATGTTTTTAACGCAGGCCCCTGCCTTCTGCCGCAGGTAGCCATCGACCACACCATCGAAGCCCTCAAAGACTTCAGCGGTACCGGCATCTCCCTTATCTCCATCTCCCACAGAACCAAAGAATGGGATGCAGTGATGGACGAAACCCGAGCCCTGTGGAAAGAACTCCTCCACATCCCGGACACGCACGAGGTCGTCTTCCTTGGCGGCGGCGCATCGCTTCAGTTCCTCTATGTAGCAATGAACTACCTGGAGAAGAAGGCCGCATATCTGGACACAGGCGTATGGGCCCACAAAGCCCTGGTGGAAGCTCAAGGCATCGGCGACGCATACGCAATCGCCTGCTCAAAAGACAAGAACTACACCTATATCCCCAAAGGCTTCGAAGTCCCGGCCGACCTTGACTACCTGCACATCACAACAAACAACACAATCTACGGCACAGAAATCCACGAAGACCCAGATGTTCCCTGTCCTCTGATTGCCGATATGTCCTCCGACATCATGTCCCGCCCCGTCGATGTGAGCAAGTACGACCTCATCTACGGCGGTGCACAGAAGAACGTCGGCCCTGCAGGCGTCATCTTCGCCATCATCCGCAAGGAGTCCCTGGGACGCGTAACCCGCCATATCCCCACCATGCTGGATTACCGCACCCACATCGACAAGCTCTCCATGTTCAACACCCCGCCCGTGTTTGCCATCTACGTGATGAACGAAACCCTCAAATGGCTCAAGGGCATTGGCGGCGTCGAAGCGATGTACGAAATCAACAAGAAAAAGGCCGCCCTTCTCTACGATGAAATCGACCGCAACTCCATGTTCATCGGCACCGCAGCCAAGGAAGACCGTTCCCTCATGAACGTATGCTTCGTAATGGCTCCTGGCAAGGAAGACCTTCAGGATGAGTTCTTTGCATTCGCCAAAGAACGCGGCATGGTGGGCATCAAGGGCCACCGCAGCGTAGGCGGCTTCCGCGCCTCACTGTACAATGCCTGCACCATTGAAGACGTACAGGCCCTCGTGGACTGCATGAAAGAATTCGAAAATCTTAAGAAATAATTTATCACGAAGCGGAAGACATGTCTTTTCAAAAATCTGTGGCCACCCTCGGCCACATAAGAGGGAGGGGCCCAGAGTAAATCCCATAGAGGGCGAAGCCCGAAAAGGGATGCCGTGATGGGAGGGGTCGCGAAGCGACGATTTTTGAAAAGATATGTCTGCAGCGCAGCATAGTCGTATATTATGAAAGTATTACTCGCAACTCAGAAACCTTTTGCCGCCAAGGCAGTGGAAGGTATTGTTTCCATTCTCAGCGCCGCCGGCCATGAGGTAGTGAAACTTGAAAAATACGCAGAACAGGCCGATTTCGTAGCAGCAGTGGCCGATGTTGACGCCCTCATCATCCGTTCCGACAAAGTGACGGAAGAGGTGATGGCCGCCGCCCCCAAGCTTAAGATTGTCGTGCGCGCCGGTGCAGGCTTCGACAATGTGGACCTCGCCGCCGCAACCGCACGCGGAATCGTCGTCATGAACACCCCCGGACAGAACTCCAACGCTGTCGCGGAACTCGCCCTCGGCCTTATGATTTACATGGCCCGTACGCAGTTCACCCCCGCCACAGGTTCCGAGCTTCAGGGCAAGCGCCTCGGCGTCCAGGCCTACGGCAACGTTGGCAGGCTGGTCGGCCAAAAGGCCAAGGCTCTGGGCATGGAGATATCGGCCCTGGATCCTTTCCTGTCCGACGAGCAGATCATCGCAGGCGGCGCCGCTCCGGTACACTCAATCGAAGAGCTCTACGCCAACTCCGACTATCTTTCCATCCACATCCCGGCCCTTCCTTCCACCATCAAGAGCATCGGTTACGAGCTGGTGAGCAAAATGCCCAAAGGCGCCACGCTTGTGAACACCGCCCGCAAGGAAGTAATTGACGAAGATGGACTTCTCAAAGCCCTCGAAGAGCGCCCCGACCTCAAATACGTTGCCGACGTAATGCCCGACAACTACGCCCTCCTCCAGGAGAAATTCGGCCCGCGCGTGTTCGCCACTCCAAAGAAAATGGGCGCACAGACCTCCGAAGCCAACGTCAACGCCGGTCTCGCCGCCGCCCGCCAAATTGCCGATTTCTTCGCCACAGGCAACCGTAAATTCCAAGTAAACAAGTAGAATTATGGTAAAAGTTAAACCTTTTGCGGCAATAAGGCCGCCTAAAGATTTGGTTACAGAGGTCGCAGCACCTCCGTACGATGTCCTGAACTCGGAAGAAGCCCTCGCCATGGCCGGCGAAAAGAGCCTCCTGCATATCACCAAGCCGGAAATCGACTTCTCGCCAATCGCCGGCGAGCATGAGCAGCGTACCTACGACAAGGCAGTCGAGAACTTCAAAGCCTGGAAGGCTAAAGGCTGGCTTGTACAGGACGAAAAGCCCAAATACTACGTTTACGCCCAGACCATGGGCAAGCGCACCCAGTACGGCCTTGTGCTTTGCGCCCACACCGATGACTATGCAAACGGCATCATCAAAAAGCACGAGCTCACCCGCAAGGACAAAGAGGACGACCGCATGGTGCACGTGAGGATTCAGAACGCCAACATCGAGCCTGTCTTCTTCGCATACAAAGACAACGATGAGCTGAATGCAATCGTAGCAAAAGCCGCCGCCGGAAAGCCGGAGTACAAATTCGTGGACGAAAACAAGTTCACCCACAGCTTCTGGGTAATTGACGACGACGCTGTCATCGCCCGCATCACCGAAATCTTCACCACCCAAATCGACGCCTTCTATGTTGCCGACGGTCACCACCGCACCGCCGCTGCCGCACGCGTAGGAGCCGAAAAACGGGCCCAGAACCCGCACCATACCGGAGCGGAGGAGTACAACTACTTCATGGCAGTCTGCTTCCCCAAGAGCCAGCTTGCAATCATCGACTACAACCGCGTAGTGAAAGACCTGAACGGCCTTTCCCCGGAAGAGTTCCTTAAAGCGCTGGAAGAAGACTTCGAAGTTTCACTTGCCACAAAGCCTCGCTGCGGACGTCCTGCAAAGCCGTACGCACCCTCGGGACTTCACAACTTCTCCATGTACCTGGGCGACAAGTGGTACAGCCTAACGGCCAAGCCCGGCCGCTTTGACGATGCAGACCCGATCGGCGTCCTGGACGTTACCATCCTTTCCAATCTTGTACTGGATAAGATTCTGGGAATCAAGGACCTGCGCACCGACAAGAGAATCGACTTCGTGGGTGGTATCCGCGGCCTCGGAGAACTTGCCCGCCGCGTGGATTCCGGAGAAATGAAAGTGGCCTTCGCCCTTTACCCGGTCTCTATGGACCAGCTCATCAGAATTGCCGATACGGGCAACATCATGCCGCCCAAGACAACCTGGTTCGAGCCTAAGCTCCGCAGCGGCCTTGCCATTCACAGCCTGGATTAACTCCCGGCCAGAACGCCCCAAAGCACCACGCCTATACTGACGGATACGTTAAGTGAGTGCTTTGTGCCCTTCTGGGGTATTTCAAGGGCAAAGTCCGAAGCATCCACAACTGATTGCTGTACGCCTTCTACTTCGTTGCCGAAGATGAAGGCGTATTTTTTGCCCGCTTCGCGGCGGAAAGCGTCAAGTTTTACGGAGTGGACGGTCTGCTCCACAGCCACAACAGTGTAGCCGGCGGTGCGAAGGCGGTGGACCAGGTCCGCCACATCGGCCACATGCTCGGAAGGAACGGACTCTTCCGCCCCAAGCGCCACTTTGTGAAGTTCGGCCGACGGGGGGACAGGGGTTATGCCGCCAAGGAAAACTTTGTCAACGCCGAAGGCATCGGCAGTACGGAAAGCGCTGCCGGTATTGTGCGCACTGCGGATATTGTCGAGAACAAGCACCAAACCGCTTTCCGGCCTTGAGTGCCGATACTGCTCCGCGGTGAGCCGCCCAAGCTCTATATTTAGGAGTTTCCTGTCTTTCATGACCGCAAATGTAGCGTTTTTCCGGGAAAAAGCAGTATATTTGTGAACTGCAATAACACTAAAACTTGTCCCTGCAAAAGGGATTGAATAAAACATTTGATATGAAACAGGATTTACAGGTTTTCGACCTCATCAAAAAGGAACAGGAACGCCAGTCGGCAGGATTGGAGCTCATAGCATCCGAAAATTACGTGTCAGACCAGGTACTCGCCGCAATGGGTTCCGTTTGCACCAACAAATATGCGGAAGGCTATCCCGGCAAACGCTACTACGGCGGCTGCGAGGTAGTGGACCAGATTGAGCAGTTGGCAATTGACAGGCTCAAAGCACTGTACGATGCAGAATACGCCAATGTCCAGCCCCACTCCGGCGCCCAGGCAAACATGGCCGTGACAATGGCCATCCTTCGTCCCGGCGACACTTTCATGGGCCTAGACCTTTCAATGGGCGGCCACCTTACCCACGGCTCTCCCGTCAACGCTTCGGGCATCCTGTATCACCCTGTAGCATACGGCCTCAACCAGGAAACAGGCCGCGTCGACTACGACGAAATGGAGCGCAAAGCCCTGGAATGCAAACCCAAGCTCATCATCGGCGGCGCATCGGCCTATTCCCGCGAATGGGACTACGAGAGAATGCGCAAAATTGCCGACGAGGTAGGCGCCATCCTCTGGATTGACATGGCCCATACCGCCGGCCTCATCGCCGCAGGACTGCTCAAGAACCCCGTCAAATACGCACACATCGTCACTTCCACCACCCACAAGACGCTCCGCGGCCCTCGCGGCGGTATCATCCTGATGGGCAAAGACTTCGATAACCCCTGGGGCCTCACCACTCCGAAGGGCGAAATCAAGAAGATGAGCGCAATCCTCAACTCGGCAGTCTTCCCCGGCATTCAGGGTGGTCCGCTGGAGCACGTGATTGCGGCAAAGGCCGTAGCTTTCTATGAAGCGGCTCAGCCTGAATATGTTGCATATCAGAAGCAGGTGGTGGCAAACGCCGCCGCAATGTGCGCCGAATTTCTGGCACGCGGCTACAAAGTCATCTCCGGCGGCACCGACAACCACCTCATGCTAATAGACCTCCGCACCAAATTCCCGGATCTGACAGGTCGCGTAGCGGAGAAAGAGCTGGTAAGGGCCGATATCACCGTAAACAAGAACATGGTCCCCTTCGACAGCCGCAGCGCCTTCGCCACCAGCGGCCTGCGCATCGGCACGCCTGCCATCACTTCCCGCGGATTCGAGGAAAAGGACATGGTCGTGATTGTGGATTTGATAGACTCTGTGCTCGCATCGGCCAATGAACATTTCGAGGCCCTCACCGCAAAAGAGCCCACCGAAGCCCAAACAGCCGAGCGTATAGCCCACAAACTAATCCTTGACGAAGTGAAACGCAAAGTCCACATGATGACCGCAGGCCGTCCACTCAACAGATACTAAGTTATGCGTAAACCTTTCTTTCTGGCAGCCTTAGCTGCACTGATTGTAGCTTGTACCCCTACCGAGCAGCCCGCCCCCTCAAAGCCTGTAGTCCCTACAACGCCTACAAAGCCGGAAGAGCCGGTAATCACTCCTTACGATTTCACCGTCACTCCCTCCTCGCTGACTTTTGAAGGCAAAGGCGGCACGCAGACGCTGCAATTAGAAACAAAGGCCGACTGGGAAGCAAGCAGCCAGGAAGATGATTTCATAAGCTTCAGTCCCAAATCCGGTCATGGCAACGCCACCATAACCGTAACCCTCAGCGCCAACCCCGATAAAGAATACGGTCGGCGCGGCTACATCACCTTCGAGGCGGTAGGCACAGATGTCAGCGGCAGCAAAGACATCAGCATCTCGCAGCACAAAGGAGAGGAGGAAGACCCGGGCACTGATCCGGATCCCGGCACCGACCCCGATCCCGGCACCGACCCGGACCCCGGCACTGACCCGGACCCGGAGCTTTCCGTGAGCGTTACCACCGGTGCGGCCGGTTCGGTTACAAGTACATCGGCCAAACTTACAGTGAACTATTCCGGCGCTCCCGAGGGAGGAGTCTATGACAGAGGCGTTTACTATGGCACATCGGCCAGCAATCTCTCGCTGCAGGAAGGGCTCAACAGTTCCGCCAGCACAAGCGCATACTTCACCGTTACTCTTTCCAGCCTGGAGCCCAACACAACCTATTACTACAAGGGTTACGTCACAGTGTATGACAAGTCGCAGGGCAAGTACGTCGAT
Organism: Bacteroidales bacterium; assembly: GCA_017477465.1. Lineage (GTDB taxonomy): Bacteria > Bacteroidota > Bacteroidia > Bacteroidales > UBA932 > Cryptobacteroides. The sequence continues at coordinate 18,271 of JAFUVU010000041.1, read as the reverse complement.
TTCTTCGGCGCCGTAAAAAGCTTCAAGACTGCCGACGGCGGCCAGGCTGTGACCGGCCTTCAGTACCTCGGCGGATACGAGATTCCGGCAATTGCGCTTGCCAACACCTCCGCATGCAACAGCTCCGGAAAAGAGACCTACGGCAGCACAAAGTGGTACAACTATCTCACTACCAACAGCAACCAAATGGTTGTCACTCACACGTACAAGTATGACGGCAAGCAGTACCGCAACTACACCTGCTTAGTGGACAAGACAAAGAAGGCCCCTCTGTGGAGTGCCTTTGTCATGCATAAGGACGCATACCCGGACGAAGGCGTAGGCCGTACCGGCAACTGGACTCAGGATCCCGGCATCCCCTCCTCCTGGCAGCAGGAATCTTCCGGCAGCGGGTACAGCCGCGGGCACTTCGTAGCCTCAAACTACAGGCAAGCCTGCACCGATGCCAACAAACAGACCTTCTACAACACCAACCAGGCGCTCCAGTACCAGAATTCTTTCAACGACGGTGTCTGGAATTCTCTGGAACAGGCTGTAAAGTCCAATGCGCCATCCGGCCGTGACACGCTGTACGTAGTTGTCGGCGTTCTCTACGAAAACAACAAAACCATCGGCGGCGTTCCCTGTCCCAGCCACTTTTACAAGCTACTGATGAAGTGCTCCTTCAATACTTCCGGAACCATGACGGCGGCAAAAGGCTGCGCTTACCTGTTCACCAACGAGGCCCAAAGCGGCAACTACTCCCAAGGCATCACCACCATTGACGCCATAGAGCAGCGCTCCGGCTGGGACTTCTTCACTAACGTGCCCAAATCCTTGCAAGACACCGCGGAGGCGCAAAGGTCGGCCGTGTGGTAATACTCGCGGGCACTGCAGCTGTGCAGCGGTGAAATACCATCCGCGCAATGCGGGTAAACCAGGCAGGCGCAGTAGAAGTATATGTCGGCACTTCCGGAACCATCTATACGGACAAATACCTGAGAGGCCATAACGGCGAAGAGCACTGGATGCCGCTCAAAGGGTCCAACATACTGTTCTATCAGACAATCCTCTCTATCGCCAACACAATTGACGAATACCTTCCCCCAGAAGCAGACGCATAGTATTCACAAAACCGCCCCTCGGAAAGGGTTGAAAGTGCTTCCCAGGTGCGGAAATAGCCAAAACCGCACCTCGCAGGCGGTCGAAAGCGCTTCCCAGGTGCGGAAATAGCCAAAACCGCACCTCGCAGGCGGTCGAAAGCGCTTCCCAGGTGCGGAAATAGCCAAAACCGCACCTCGCAGGCGGTCGAAAGCGCCTCCCAGGTGCGAAAACGGCCTAAACCGCACCTGGCGGCAGGCCGGCAGAAAATGATTGGAGTTAGTACTCCACGCTGTTCAGGAAGAGGGCGTGGCCGGGGACGGATTCGCCGGCGTCGGAGCGGGTGCCGTGGGCGATCAGTTCCGCAATCCATTCGGGGCTGTGCTTGCCCCGGCCTATTTCTATCAATGACCCGACAGTGGCCCGCACCATGTTACGTAGAAACCTGTCGGCCGCTATGCGGAAGTACCAGTAGTTTCCAGCCACGGGAGAAGGTATTGTCTCGCAAACCTGTGGCCACCCACAGTCACATAAGGAGGAGGGACACGCCCCCTCGGGGGCTTGTCCACCCCCGGACGAGTATAGGGGGAGGGGCCCGTTGGATACAAGTCCCGAAGGGACGCTGGAGACAATGGGAGGGGCCGGAGTGCAGCGAAGCGGAACGGAGTCCCCCGAGGGGGCGTGTCCCTCCTCCGAAGCCCCCATCACTGCAACATGCGACGGGACATACGGCTTCCAGAATGCTTCGTACACGGTGCAGATGGAGGTTTTGTTGTCCGTTCCGGTTTTTTCGAAGCAGGAGAAGTCGTGGGTGCCGAGCAAAAACCGGCAAGCCTCATTCATAGCGTCAAAATCCAGCACCGGATAGCCGCATTGCCATGAATATCCCCTCAGAAAAGGGTCCTTTTGCCGATGCAGAAAGTAGGTGTATTCGCGGCGTCGGGCGCTGAAGCGGGCGTGGAAATCGTCGGCCACCGGCGTTACTGAAAGAACGGCCACTGAACGGGGTAATATGGCATTTAATTTGTAGATAAAATCCGATGCCTCGAAAGGAAGAGCGCCCTCCAAATCGAAGTGAGCGACGTAGTTCACGGCATTTACGGCAGTGTCCGTGCGGCCTGCTCCGGTAACGGAAACTGGCCGGTTCAAAAGCCGGGACAGAGCCCCTTCAAGGCAAGCCTGGACAGAGGGCGATGAAGGCTGGATCTGCCAGCCGCAGAAATCGGCCCCTTCGTAGGAAAGGCACAAACAGTAACGCATATGCAAATGTAATAAAATATATGGAAAGCGTAAATATCCGCGAGCTCAATGAGCGAATTCAGAAAGAGAGTTCTTTTGTGGACATGCTCACCCTTGAAATGGGTAAGGTGATTGTAGGGCAGAAACATCTGGTGGACAACCTGCTGATAGGCCTCCTCAGTGGCGGCCACATCCTCCTGGAAGGCGTCCCCGGTCTGGCTAAAACTTTGGCAATCAACACCTTGTCGCAAGCAGTCGATGCAAAATTCAGCCGTATCCAATTCACTCCGGACCTTCTCCCGGCCGATGTCATCGGCACCCTCATCTACTCCCAGAAGAAAGAGGAATTCGAAGTTCACAAAGGCCCCATCTTCGCCAACTTCATCCTTGCCGATGAAATCAACCGAAGCCCTGCAAAAGTGCAGAGCGCCCTGCTGGAAGCCATGCAGGAGCATCAGGTAACAATCGGCGAGAATACATACAAACTGCCGGAGCCGTTCCTGGTGATGGCCACCCAGAACCCCATCGAGCAGGAAGGCACCTATCCCCTGCCGGAAGCCCAGGTGGACCGTTTCATGCTCAAAGTCGTGGTATCCTATCCCAAGAAAGAGGAGGAGCGCCAGATTATCCGCATGAACAACAGCGGCGAATTCCCTAAAGCCCAAGCGGTTATCAAACCGGAAGACATAGTCCGCGCCCGCGAAGTTGTCCGCGACGTGTACATGGATGAAAAGATCGAGCGCTACATAGTCGACATTGTTTATGCCACCCGCACACCGGAAGAATACGGCCTCAAGGAACTGAAAAACTTCATCTCCTTCGGCGGTTCTCCCCGTGCCAGCATTTCGCTGTCGATGGCTGCCAAGGCCTACGCCTTCATCAAGCGTCGCGGCTACGTAATCCCCGAAGACGTCCGCGCAGTCTGCAACGAAGTTCTCCGTCACCGCATCGGCCTCACCTATGAAGCAGAAGCGGAGAACATTACTCCTGAGCAGATTATCGAAAAGATCATCAACGCGGTGATAGTTCCGTAAGCAAGATGCCCGGTCAAGCCGGGCATGACGTGAGACAGCAACCCGGGCAAGCCGGGCATGACGTGCGACAACAAACCCGGGCAGCCGGGCATGACACAGTATGACACCCGAAGAATTAATAAAAAAGGTCCGCAAGATCGAGATCAGGACAAAGGCGCTGAGCCACCAGATCTTCGCCGGAGAATACCATTCCGCATTCAAGGGACGCGGCATGGCCTTCAGCGAAGTGCGTGAGTATCAGTACGGGGACGACGTGCGGAACATGGACTGGAACGTAACGGCGCGCATGAGCGCACCGTACGTGAAAGTGTTCGAGGAGGAGCGCGAGCTCACCGTAGTGCTAATGGTGGACATCTCGCGCAGCGGTCTCTTCGGGACCAGCATCAAGACCAAGCGTGAACAATTGGCCGAAATCGCCGCCACGCTGGCCTTCAGCGCCATCCTCAACAACGACAAGGTGGGCTGCATGCTCTTCAGCGACAGGGTGGAAAAGTTCATCCCTCCGGCAAAAGGCAGGACCCACTTCCTGCGCATAGTGCGCGAAATCCTGGAATACGAGCCGCAGCATAACGGAACCGACATAGGCGAAGCGCTTCGCTACCTCCGCGGCGCCATCAAGAAAAAGTGCACGGCCTTCCTCCTAAGCGACATGCTGGACGTAAATGCCGATGCTTCCCCGCGCTACGAAGACGCCCTCAAAGTAGCGGCGGGCCGCCACGACCTGTCTGTCATCAGGGTAAGCGACCCCAGGGAAAAAGAGATCCCGAATATCGGCCTGGTAAATGCAAAAGACGCAGAATCAGGCGCTTCCCGCTGGATAAACACCTCTTCACGTAGCGTCCGCGAAGCATACGCACAGTGGTTCCTCAAAGCAACGCAAGAGGCCGACAAGATACTCCTAAGATACCAGATAGACCATGTGGACATAGCCACGGATCAGGATTATGTCCGCGCACTCATGGCCCTATTCCATAGAAGATAATGAAGTTTACAACTCTCATAACAGCCCTGCTGGTAACCACGATTGCCGGCGCCCAGGGCATCCGCAAGGAAGCCGGAGAGGCCTTCCTGGAGCCGCAGCAGAAGAGGGACTCGGTACTCATTGCCGACCAGTTCCGCTACGGAGTGCTGCTCGAAAACCTGGAAGAAGGCACCCCCGTCTCGCTCCCGGAATTCCAGCTGGAAAAAGATGCTCCCCTGGAGATTCTGGGAAGCTGGCAGCTGGACAGCACGCGCATAAGCAAGCGCAAGGAGCAGCCCGCCCGCTATAATATCAAGGCCTCGCTGCTGCTTACCGCCTTCATGGGCGGCACATATCAGCTGCCCGAAATCCCGGTCCTCGTAGGCACCGACACCCTCGTATTCAAAGCGGCAGAACCTCTTGAGGTAAAGGAATTGCCGATAGACATGGAATCGTTCCAGGCACACGACATCAAGCCTCAGGTAAAATTTCCCTACACCTTCAAGGAGCTATTCCCTTGGATAATAGGTGTTTACCTCATCGGCATGATAATCGCGGCCTTGATCCTCTGGCTGAAATACCGCAGCCGCAAGCAGCGTGAAGAGGAGGCCCTCCTCAAGGAGCCCGCCCACATCAGGGCGCTTCGCAAACTGGACGAGTACCGAGGAGAAAAATTCTGGAAACCCGAGCAGCAGAAGACCTTCTACTCAGGAGTGACCGACGCCCTTCGCGAATACATAGCCGCCCGCTACGAAGTGGGCGCCATGGAAATGACGACGGCCGAAATCTTCCAGGACCTCAAAGGCACGGACATCCCCGAAGACCTGTATCAGGAAATGAAAGCACTCTTCGAAAGGGCCGACTTTGTAAAATTCGCGAAATACACCGCCCCGGACCAGGAAAACGCCAAGGTGCTTCCGCAGGCAGTGCGCTTTGTAACAAGTACTTACCAGCAAGAGATTGCCGATCAAGTCGGCAATGACGCCCACGTCATGCCCGACAACGACAACGTCATGCCCGACAACGATCGCGTCATGCCCGACAACGATCGGGCATCTGGGGACAGCGTCATGCCCGGCAGCGACCGGGCATCTGAAAAGGAGGAGGAGTAGAGTATGTTCTTCGAGTATCCGCATCTTCTATGGCTCCTCGCCATTCCGCTGCTTCTTATCGCCCGCTATGTCTGGATAGAACTCAAAGGCCGCCGGGCGCACCTGAGAGTGTCAAAACTGGACGCCTGGACTGCAGGCGGCCGATCGGCCCTTGAAATTGTGAGGCATCTGCCCTTTGCGCTTCGCACTGCGGCGCTGGTGCTGCTGGTTATCTGCATAGCCCGTCCACGGTCCTCCTCGCAGGTGGAAAAAGTTGACACCGAAGGCATTGACATAATCTTTGCGATGGACGTATCCACATCCATGCTGGCCCGGGACTTCCAGCCCGACAGGCTAAGCGCCGCAAAAGACATTGCCATCGAGTTCATCGCCTCCCGCCCGAGCGACAGGATGGGCATAGTGGTTTTCGCCGGAGAAAGCTACACACAGTGCCCCCTGACTACCGACCGCGCCACCCTCATCAACCTAATGAAAGATGTGCAGACCGACCTTATCGAGGACGGTACAGCCATCGGCAACGGCCTTGCTACGGCAGTTGCACGCATGAAGGATTCCGATGCAAAGAGCCGCGTAGTAATACTTCTCACCGACGGCGTCAACAATATGGGCGAGATTGACCCGCAAATGGCGGCGGAGATTGCAAAAACCTATGGGATAAGAGTTTACACAATCGGCGTCGGGGCAAACGGAACCGCCCCCTACCCTGTACAGACGCCTTGGGGCATAGAACTCCAGAACGTCCCGGTAGAAATTGACGAAACTCTCCTGAAAGGCATAGCCGACGGCACCGGCGGCCGATATTTCCGCGCCACGGACAACACCAAACTGTCCGAGATCTACGCCGAAATCGGCCAGATGGAGAAGACGCGCACGTCGGTGGATTCCTTCCCCGTTTATAAAGATTTGTTCAAGAATTACGCGCTGGCAGCCCTTGTATGCCTTCTTTTGGAGGTCCTGATCAGCGCACTGCTCAGGAGGATGCCGTAAGCCATGTTACTTTTTGCCGATTACAAATACCTGTACCTGCTGCTCCTGATTCCGCTTTTCCTGGTGGGATATGCCATCATGCGCTACGCCAGGAAACAGCGGGTGAAGAAAATGGGCGATCCTGCTCTGGTAGAGGCGCTTATGCCCTCCCGCTCCCGTTCCAAAGGATGGGTGAGGGCGATATTTTTCTGCCTGGCCTTCGCCTTTTTCGCCATCGGCCTTGCCCGGCCGCGCACAGGTGCAAAACTGGCCGAACGTACCACCAAAGGCGCCGAGATTATCGTAGCGCTGGACGTTTCCAACTCCATGCTGGCCCAGGACTACTCTCCTAACCGTCTGGAAAGGGCTAAACTCTCAATTTCACGCCTTACCGACAAACTGCAGGAAGACCGCATCGGCCTGGTAATCTTTGCCGGAACTTCTTTCGTTCAGCTTCCGGTTACTACGGACTATGTGAGCGCCAAGATGTTCCTTGGCAGCATTGACACCGGTTCCATCCCTGTTCAGGGCACGGCAATCGGCGATGCTATACGCCTTAGTATCAAGAGCTTCAGCGCACAAAGCGAGAAAAGCCGCGTGATTGTGGTTATCTCCGACGGCGAAAACCACGAGGACGACGCAGTGGCAGCCGCCCGCCAGGCAGCCGAGCTCGGGATAAAAGTTTACACCATCGGCGTCGGTTCCCCCGAAGGCCAGCCCATCCCCGTGGAAGGAGGCCTGTTGAAAGACAAGGAAGGGAATATCGTCGTCACAAAACTTGACGAGAAGACCCTCCGCGAGGTGGCAAGTGCCGGCGGCGGCGCCTACATACATGCAGGGAGCGAAGAATTCGGCCTGAATCCCATCATCCAGGACATCCGCCGTATGGAAGACGAGGAGTTCGGCTCCGTAGTGTTCGAAGAGTACGACGAGCAGTACATGTACTTCTTCGGAATCGCCCTCCTGCTGCTTGTTATTGAAATGCTCATCGGCGAGCGCAAACCCCGCCGCAAACTGTTCGAAGTATGAGAAAGTTCGTGTGCATATTGCTGGCTCTAAGCTTTTCCGCCGTAGCCTTCGGTCAAAAGGCCGACCTTCGCAAAGGCAACCGCCAGTTCAAGAAAAAGGATTACGCGGCGGCCGATATCAGCTACCGCAAAGCCCTGATGCAGGACACCAGCTCGGTGGCCGCCCACTACAATCTTGCCAACAACCTCTACAGGCAGGAAAACTACGACGAGGCCGCCAAACAACTGGAATCCGTGCAAATGACTGCCGATAAGGAGGCCTTCGCCTCAGACTATTACTTCAACGCCGGCGACGTAGCCATAGCCCGCCAGGACTGGCAGACGGCGGTGAACATGTTCAAGGAAAGCCTGCGACGCAATCCTGCCGATGTGGACGCCAAGGAGAACTACATCTACGCACGCAACAAGCTGATGGAGCAACAGCAACAACAGCAGCAGAATCAGGATCAGAACCAGGACCAGAATCAAGATCAAAACCAGGATCAGCAGCAGAACCAGGACCAGCAGAACCAGGATCAAAACAAAGATCAGAATAAAGACCAGCAGGACCAGCAGCAGAACCAGGACCAGAATCAAGACCGGCAGGATAAACAGGAACAGCAGGTTCAGCTGAGTCCTCAGCAGGCCCAGCAGCTGCTCCAGGCCATCCAGGAAAAGGAAAAACAAACTCAGGAGAAGGTTGACGCCCAGAAGGCGGCCGCTCTGAAGTCACGTCAGAAGGATAAGAATTGGTAGTGTATGAAAAAACTGACAATCAGCTTATTAGCCATATTTGCCACCCTCGCCGCATGGGCTCAGGGCAGCATAAGGGTAGAGGTGCACAACATAGTTGAACTGCAGGAAAGGTTCAACGTAGTGTTCGTAGTGGAAGGGGAGCATTCCCCGTCAGACTTCCAGTGGGACGCAGGAAGCGACTTCAACGTAGTCTGGGGCCCGCAGAAAGGTTCCTCGACCAGCATCCAGATAATAAACGGGAAAACCACCCGCTCGTCGGAAACATCGTTCACCTACATCCTGCAGGCCAAAAAGACCGGTACTTTCACAATACAGCCGGCAGTGGCCAAGGTGAAGGGCAATGAGATTCACTCAAAAGCAGTTACCATACAGGTAGTTGACGGCGACTCCGGCAGCTCGTCGGGAAGCACCCAGCAGCCAGACCAGGGATCGTCAGGCCAGTCCATGAGCCAGGCCCAGGTGCAAAGCGGTGCCGACGATATCTTTCTTCGCCTGAGCCTCAGCCGCAACTCGGTGGTAGTAGGAGAGCCAGTAACCGCCACTCTCAAAATCTACCAGCGCACTAATCTGGTCGGCTTTGAGAATGCCAAATTCCCCAGCTTCAAAGGCTTCTGGAGCCAGGAAGTGGAATCGCCCTCGAATATCGAGTTCAAACGCGAGCAGATTGACGGGCACATGTGGAACAGCGCAGTCCTGCGCCGCTGGGTAATCATCCCCCAGAAGGCCGGAGACCAGACAATAGAACCGGCCGAAGTCGTGTGCCTTGTAAACGCGCAGCGCCGCCGCTCGACAGGTTCGATCTTCGACGATTTCTTCGGCAATGACTATGTCACCACGCGCCAGCGGGTGTCCACCAAGGGCAGCACCTTGCACGTCACTCCCCTTCCTTCCGGCGCTCCCGCCAGCTTCGGCGGCGGAGTGGGCGAATTCAGCATCAAGGCCCGCCTGAGCAAGGATTCCTTGAAAACGCATGACGCCGCTTCCCTTATCCTTACGGTGTCCGGCAAGGGCAACGTTGCGCTTGTGGAAGCCCCGAAGGTGAACTTTCCGCCCGACTTCGAAGTATATGACGTAAAGACCACGGTCAACACCGACAAAAGCGGCACCTCCGGGTCCAAAACCTTTGAATATCCGTTTATTCCGCGTTCGCCTGGAGAATTTTCCATCGGCCCTGTGCAGTATGGATACTATGACGTGAAGCAGCGCAGGTACGAGACTGCCGCGTCGGCGATATTGCCGCTTATCGTGGCTCGGTCGGCATCGGCAACTGCCAGTACGCCAGACGGCGGCGGCTCAACCCTGACGGTGGACCGCAAAGGCGTGAAGAATCTTGGCGACGACATCCGCTTCATCCGCAGCAAGACATCGCTTAGCACGCCCAAAGGCTTCCTCATCGGCAAAAGCGGGTATTGGCTCACCTTGCTCGGCCTGCTCCTTACCGGTATCGGCCTGTGGCTTGGCCTTAGGAAAGCAGCCGCAAGAAGGGCCGATGTCGCCGGCACCCTCAGCCGCAAAGCTACCCGTGCAGCGCTCAAACGCCTTGCCCAGGCGCGCGAATTCCTGCAGAAGAACCTCTACACCGCCTTCTATGAGGAGCTGCACCGCTCGCTCATCGGCTTTGTCGGGGACAAGCTGTCCATGGACATGGCAAGCCAGAACAAGGAGAACATCGCCGCATCGCTCACTGCCGGCGGCGTGCCTCAAGATACTGTCTCTGAATTTGTTAACCTTCTTGACGCCTGCGAGTTCGCCCGCTACTCCCCCGACGCCGGGCACGAGGCGATGAACGCTCATTACGAAAAGGCGGTTTCGCTGATTACCGCCATCGACGCATCTATGAAAAAAACACCTCTGAAGAGCACTGTGCTGGCGGTTTTGCTGCTTATCGGCCTTCCTTTCGCCGCTCAGGCTCAAAGCATTTCCTACCCTGATTCGCTGTGGAATGCCGGAGTTGAAGCTTACACTCAGGGCGACTTTGCCCAGGCCGTGCAGGACTTTGAAGGAGTGCGCGCCACCGGCCTCATGTCCAGGGAACTGTACTACAACCTTGGCAACGCTTACTTCAAGAATGGTGAAATCGCGCCCTCCATCCTCTGGTACGAGCGCGCCCTTCGCCTGGACCCTTCAGATGCCGATGTCCGCTACAATCTTGACTATGCCAGGGCCCTGACCCAGGACAAGATAGACGAGGTCCCCGAGATTTTCTTCGAGCAGTGGGGCCGGAAAATGTGCTACCTGCTGCCTTCCGACACCTGGGCCGTGCTTTCGCTGCTGTTCTTTGCGGTCACGGTTGCGCTGGTGCTGCTGTTCCTGATGGGACGCACCTCCGGACAGCGCAGGGCCGGATTCTTCGGCGCCATCGCCTGCCTCCTGCTGTTCTCCCTGAGCTGGGATTTTGCAAAAAGGCAGCAAAAAGAGGCCGACCGTCAGGACATGGCCATTGTCATGCGCCCCGTATCCTCCGTTAAGAGCTCCCCGTCGGCAGAAAGCGCCAAAGACCTCTTCATCCTGCACGAAGGCACCCGCGTTAAAATCCTGGACAACGTGTCCGGCTTCTCAAACATAGAGCTTGCCGATGGCCGCCAGGGCTGGATTCCTTCTGCAGAAATAGAAGTTATTTAAAAAAATAAGCTGCTACTTTTTAATACTCTATAAGCCGTGAAATTCACGGCTTTTTTTGTATCTTTGCAAATTGAAGCAAAATTTGATAAAAACGACGATATATGTTATTCCCTCTTCTTCAAACAGACACTGTGGCCGCTGCCGTTGACAGCCTGGTCCAGGCCCCGGAGGCGGCAGCTTCCGCACAGCCCACGCAGATGAACGAGAGCCTGTGGAGCCTGTTCAACATGGGCGGTCCCCTCATGTGGGTACTGCTGGCCCTCAGCATCCTTGCAATTTACCTCATCGGCCGCAAATGGTGGATGATCAAGAACGCATCCAAGATAGACCCGCACTTCATGCAGGACATCCGCGACTACATGAACGACGGCAAAGTAAAAAGCGCCGTCACCCTGTGCCGCAAATACGACAATCCAGTAGCCCGCATGATCGAAACCGGCATCCATCGCATGGGACGTCCGATGGCCGATATCCAAAGCGCAATCGAAAACATCGGCAATGTGGAAGTTGCACGCCTTGAGAAAGGTCTGCCCCTGCTTGCCACCATCGCCGGCGGCGCTCCTATGATCGGTTTCCTCGGCACCGTGATGGGTATGGTGCAGGCATTCTTCAATATGTCCAAAGCCGGCAACAATATCGACATCACCCTACTCAGCGACGGTATCTACACCGCCATGCTCACCACCGTAGGCGGTCTGATCGTCGGCATCATCGCCTACTTCGGCTACAACTGGCTCACTTCCAAGGTCAGCGACCTGGTTTACAAGATGGAAAGCTCCACCCTGGAGTTCATCGACATAGTACTTCACGAACCCGGCGAAGAATAAGCTATGGCACTGAAGAGAAACACCAAGGTTGACGCGCAGTTCTCGGTATCGTCCATGACCGATATCGTGTTCCTGCTGCTGATCTTCTTCCTGGTCACCTCTACGCTCATCAACCCCAACGCCCTTAAGCTCCTGCTGCCCAAATCTACGGGGCAGGTAAATGCCAAAGCCACCGTCAGCGTGAGCATAAAAGACTGGGGAGACGACGTTTACACCTACCACATCAACGGAGATCAGGACCCGCTCCCCTACGACGAGGTAGAAAGCGAGTTGGTGAACCTGCTCTCGCAGGAAGAAGACCCCACCTTCTCCATTTTCAGCGACCAGAGCGTTCCTGTCGGAGAAGTAGTACAGATTATGAACATCGCCAAAAGGAACCACTACAAAGTGATTCTTGCAACTCAGCCCGAATAAAGTATGCAACCCTACCAGCGCACAAGGCAGCAAAGAGAGAAAAAATCCGGCGTAATCGGCCTGCTGATTACGCTTGGCTTCCATGCCCTGGCACTGGTCGTGCTGCTTGCATGCGGGCTCACCTACCTGGATCCACCGCCGCCGGAGCGCACTTCGCTGGTCATTGAATTTGAAGAAGAGGATGTACCCGACAAGCCCGTAATCACCCGGGTAGGCCGCCAGCCCCAGGCCGAAGAAGTGGATGTAACAAAGCCCGTGGAACTGGTCCAGAAGGCCGAGTCGCCCTACGTGAACGACCATCCCAACACCACGCCCGCAACAAAGCCGGACCCGCACGGCGACGTGGAAGTCCCCACTCCCAAAGTGGAGGAACCTGTCCTGGATCCCCGCGCATCGTTCCCCGGCATGAGCAAGAAGGACGATTCCGCAACCGCCCCGCACAGCGCCTCCGAAGCATCGGAAGGTTTCAAGGCCGGCCAGCCGGACGGCAACACAAAGGAAGGAAAGGTGGAAGGCAGCGCCAACGCCCACGTCAAGGGGCGCAATGTGGTGGGGTCACTACCTAAGCCCTCTTACGCGACACAGGCGCAAGGAACTGTTGTAGTGCAAGTTAAGGTGGACCAATACGGCAACGTAACAGAAGCCATCCCCGGTGCAGAAGGCACCACAGTAACGGACAAAAACCTCTGGAACGCAGCCCGTAACGCAGCCATGAAGGCCCACTTCAACATGGATGCAGGCGCCCCGGCCGTACAAACGGGTACAATAACGTATATCTTTAAGCTTAAATAATTTTCGACGTGAGTCGAGCAGTGTATTTTTACTATGGAAGAAAATAAAAAACGTACGCACAAGCGCATCGTAAGAAGGCCCGCAGAAGGCCAGGCAGAAAAAGTTGATTACAGCACAAGCCGCAGCTTCGGTTCAGATGAAAAGCCGGCCCGCCGCTATTCCGGCAGCCGTCCCTCATTCAGCGACAGCAACCGTGACCGTAAACCCTACGGAGAACGCAAATCAGGCGGCTACTCCCGCTCCGCAGATGGCGAAAACCGCCCGCGCAGAAGCTTCGGCGACAAGCAATACGGAGAAAAAACCTACGGCGACAAGCCCCGTCGCAGCGGTTATGGAAAACCCGCTTTCGACAGCTCCAGACCCGGCAGCCGCAAGCCCTTTGGCAAGGGCAAGCAGGCCGACGAAGGCATGAAGGCCATGCTCAGCCGCAAGCCCCAGGTCAGCGGCCGTTACAGCGACAACGACAACGCCCCCACCGAAATCCAGGAAGTGGTGCGTCTCAACAAGTTCATCGCCAACTCCGGCATCTGCTCCCGCAGGGAGGCCGACACCTTCATCCAGAGCGGCGTAGTAACAGTAAACGGACAAGTAGTAACCGAGCTTGGAACCAAAGTGAACATTCTCACCGACGATGTCCGTTTCAACGGCCAGCGCCTGAAAGGTGAAGAAAAGGTCTATATCGTCATGAACAAGCCCAAAGGCTATGTCACAACGGCCAGCGACCCTCACGCAGAGAAAACCGTAATGGACCTCCTGAAAGGCTGCCCTACCCGTGTGTTCCCTGTCGGCAGGCTGGACAAAAACACAACAGGCGTTCTGATGTTCACCAACGACGGCGAAATGGCCGAACATCTCACCCACCCTTCGTATAACAAGAAAAAGATATATCAGGTAGTCCTGGACGCCCCCCTCAAGGAAGAAGACCAGCAGAAGATCATAGCAGGCATCGAACTCAGCGACGGCGTAGTAGCGGCCGATGAACTTGAATACATCGATGCACACGACCACCGCCAGCTTGGAATCGAGATTCACTCAGGCAAAAACCGCGTGGTGCGCCGCATCTTCGAATCCCTGGGTTACGAAGTCCGCGCCCTTGACCGCGTGTACTTCGCAGGTCTCACCAAAAAAGGTCTGAAAAAGAGCGACTGGCGCTACCTCACGGAAGGAGAAGTGAACATCCTCAAGATGGGAGCATACGTTTAACCGTCATGCCCGGTATCATACACTTATGCACAGAGCAGGATTCGTAAATATCATCGGCAACCCCAATGTCGGGAAGAGTACCCTCATGAACGCACTCGTGGGGGAAAAGTTATCCATCGTCACTGCAAAAGCCCAGACAACGCGTCACCGCATAATGGGCATAGTCAGCGGAGAAGACTATCAGATAGTCTATTCCGACACGCCGGGCATCCTCAAGCCCAACTACAGGCTTCAGGAAAACATGCTCGCCTTCGTTGACACGGCAATCGGAGATGCCGATATCATCCTCTACGTAACCGACACAGTAGAAAAGGCCGATAAAAACGAGGCCTATATCCAAAAGCTTCAGAACCTTGAATGCCCTGTGGTAGTTGTCATCAACAAGATCGACATATCTACCCAGGAAAAGGTTGTGGAACTGATGTCCTGGTGGAAGGAGATGCTTCCTAAGGCGGAGATTATCCCCGCATCGGCCCAGGAGAAATTCAATCTGGAGAGCATTCTGGATGCGGTTTCTTCTCGCTTGCCGGAGGCTCCCGCCTGGTTCGACAAAGACCAGTTCACCGACAAGAACCTGCGTTTCTTCGCCTCGGAGATACTGCGCGAGAAGATCTTCCTCAACTACTCGGAGGAGATTCCGTACTCCTGCCAGGTAGAGATCGAAGCCTTCCACGAAGGCGAAGACAGGTATGAGATTTCCGCGGTCATCTATGTGATGCGGGAATCACAGAAGGGCATTATCATCGGCAAGGGCGGCTCCATGCTCAAGAAAGTTGGCACCGAGGCCCGCCTGGATATGGAAGACTTCTTCCAAAAGAAGGTTTTCCTAAGCACCTTTGTAAAAGTAGATCCCGACTGGCGGGAAAACCGAAAGGAGCTCCGCCGCTTCGGATATGAATTTTAGTGATAATATGCAGGGAACGTCGCTTTGCGACCCCTCCCTAAAGGGCGCCGAGGGTGGCACAGTTCCCGGAAGGCACATCCCCTGCAATAAATTATAATCTATGGCAGAAGATTGGGACGATATCAAAAATGCTCCTGAAGAGGAGGACGACGAAGAGCTTAGTGAAGACGCTGCAGCGTCGGGGAAATTCGAAAAGTTGCTTGGCAGCGACAGCCGGAAGTACAAACTCTCCGGCATGTTCAAGGACTGGTATCTGGACTACGCTTCATATACCATTCTGGACAGGGCTGTCCCGCACATCGTTGACGGCTTCAAACCCGTACAGCGTCGCGTCCTGCACACGATGGCCGAAATGGACGACGGCCGCTATACCAAGGTGGCCAATATCGTCGGCCAGGCTATGCAGTATCACCCTCACGGTGATGCGTCCATCCTCGGCGCTTTGGTCACCCTCGGCCAGAAAGGTCTTCTGATTGACTGCCAGGGTAACTGGGGAAACATCCTCACCGGCGATTCCAACGCCGCGCCCCGTTACATCGAAGCCCGCCTGTCCAAATTCGCCAAGGAGGTTGTTTTCGACAAGAAAGTAACGCCTTGGATGACCTCCTACGACGGCCGCAACCAGGAGCCGACGGAACTGCCCGTGCGCTTCCCTCTTCTGCTTGCTCAGGGCACCGAAGGCATCGCCGCGGGTCTCAGCTCCAAGATTCTGCCGCACAACTTCAACGAGCTCATCGACGCGTCGATCGCCATCCTCAAAGGTCAGCCCTTCGAGATTCTTCCCGACTTCCCCACCGGCGGCATTGCCGACTGCTCAAAATACAATAAAGGCAAGCGCGGCGGCATGGTGAAGGTCCGCGCCCGCATCAACAAGGTTGACAAGAGCACCATCACCATCACCGAGATTCCCTACGGAAAAACCTCCCACGCCATCATCGACAGCATCCTTAAGGCAAAGGACAAGAAGAAAATCAATATCAAGAAGATAGAGGACATGACCACCGATAAAGTGGAGATTGTCATCCATCTTCCGGCCGATGTCTCCCCCGACAAGACCATCGACGCCCTCTATGCCTTCACGGAATGCGAAACCAAGATAGCCCCCAACGCCTGCGTCATCCGGGAAAACAAGCCGGTATTCCTCACTGTTGACGAAATCCTGGAATACGACACCTGGCACACCCGGGACATCCTGAAGGCCCAGCTCGAGTACAAGCTGGGAGAATTGGAAGACGACTGGCACTACAGCTCCCTCGAGCGCATCTTCTTTGAAAACCGCATCTATAAAGTTCTGGAACAGAACCAGATGAGCTGGGAAGAGCAGCTGGACGACGTAATGTCCCAGATGAAGCAGTACCAGGACCTCCTGCACAGGGAGATCGTGATGGAAGACATCCTCAAGCTGGTGGAAAAGCCGGTCAGGAAAATCTCCAAGTTCGACACCAAAGCCCTGGACGAGAAGATTTACGCCATCGAAGACCAGATGAAGGACGTGAAGGACAAGCTTGCCCATATCACGGATTTCACCATCGACTGGTTCCGCGGACTCAAGAAAAAATACGGCAGTCAGTGGCCTCGCCTTACCGAAATCTCCTCCCTGGAGAATATTACGGTCACAAAGGTTGTGTCCAACAACGCCAAACTGTACGCGAATCTGGCCGAAGGCTTTGTCGGCACAGGTCTGAAGAGGGACGAAGGCGAATATATCTGCGACTGCTCCGACCTCAGCGAAATCATCGTTGTCGGCAAGGATGGAAAATTCCGCGTCACAAAGGTAAGCGAAAAGGCCTTCTTCTGGAAGGATCTGCTTTGGGCCGGCGTTTTCAACCGCGGCGACCAGCGTACTATCTACAACGTGATCTACCGCGACGGCAAAGGTGCCAATCACTACGCTAAACGCTTCGCAATCACCTCTGTTTCGCGCGATAAAGACTACGACATCACCAACGGAACGGAAGGCAGCCGCATCCTGTGGTTCACGGTAAACCACAACGGCGAGGCCGAAACCGTCCGCATCTCCCTCCGCCCCCGCAAAGGACTCAAGAAGACTTCCCTGGAGTGGGATTTCTCCAACCTTGCAATCAAGGGTCGCGGCTCGCGCGGTAATCTTGTAACAAAGAACGCCATCGCCCGTATTCAGCTGAAATCCAAGGGTATAACCACCTTGGAGGGCAAGCCTATCTGGTGGGATCCGGACATCCAGCGCCTTAACGAAGAAGGACGCGGAGAGCTCCTCGGCAAGTTCGCAGGGCAGGACCGCATCCTGGCAATTTTTGCCGACGGAAGCTATTACACGACAAGCTACGACCTGGTGAACAAATACCAGGGCGATGTCTTGCGCATAGAGAAGTTCGACCCGGCCAAGGTTTATACCGTCCTGTATTGGGACAACGCAGCCAAGGCATTCTATGTGAAGCGCTTCAGCTTTGTGGAAAGCAACAACAGCCCGGTACTCTTCATTTCCGATGCGCGCGGTTCCAAGCTCATCGACATTTCCTCCGACCTACATCCGCAGCTTATTCTCACTTTTGGCGGCAAGTACGAGCACAAAGAGTCCGAACTTGTTGATGCAGAAGAGTTTATCGCAAAGAAAGGACTTACTGCAAAAGGCAAGAAATGCTCGGCCCTGGATCTTAAGAGCGTAGCCTTTGGTGAGCCGCTGCACAAACCGGAAGACGACGAGGAGCCTCAGGATTCTGAGGTTGCCGTTGAATCTGAGCCGATTGACATAGAACTGGACACCGACGCTTATGCATCGGCCCCGGAAGATGACGCCCAGGCCGACAGCAGCCCCATTGAGCAAACCGGCCAATCCTCAGACATCCTTCGCGATGCAGCATCGTCAGCCTCCCCCGACGACGCAGTAGATCTAAGCGACTGGGAGCCAACCCTATTCTAAACCTAGTACAACAATCGCCTGATTATCAGCGCTTTCCTGGAAATCAAGTGTGACTTTTTGCCACACTTGATTTTCATAATTGCCTCAGCAGCAATACTTTCCGTGTCGAGGTTACGGAGTTTTCCGCCCAGATTGTTGGCATTACGCATTTTGTGACGTTTCTGCGTAACGCGGTGAACCGTGGTTATTGGAGTTACGCATTTTTAGGCATTTTTGCGTAATGAGGTGAACCGTGGTTATTGGCGTTACGCATTTTGAGGCTTTTTTGCGTAATGCGGCGAACCGTGGTTATTGGCATTACGCATTTTATGGCGTTTTTGCGAATCTTCGTCAATTTTCGTGCAAAATAATTAGGGTAACCGATTGATTATCAATTGGTTACCCTTGCTTTTTCGGATTATTTTTCGTAACTTAAGGTGTTGAAATAAAAACGTTTACGAATGTCCGAAAGAGTT
>JAFUVU010000040.1 GCA_017477465.1 Bacteroidales bacterium | reverse complement strand
TTTAAGTGAACGACTCATAATCTGTTAGTTTATTCCGTTATTTCTTACGTCTTTCAATGATGAACTTGTTGGAGACGGCCTTCGGGTTGCGGGTCTTGTAGCCCTTTGCAGGCAGACCCTTGCGGGAACGAGGGTGTCCGCCGGAGGCGCGGCCTTCACCACCACCCATCGGGTGATCGTGCGGGTTCATGACAACACCGCGGTTGTGCGGGCGGCGACCCTGATGACGGGTGCGGCCGGCTTTACCGTCGGATTCCAGATTATGATCCGGGTTGGACACTGTGCCGACAGTTGCGCGGCAGGTAACGGGAACCATGCGGGTCTCGCCCGAAGGGAGACGGAGGATGGCGTAGTTGCCTTCACGTGCTGCGAGCTGGGCGTATGTACCGGCGGAACGGGCCATTGCGGCGCCCTGACCGGGACGGAGCTCGATAGCGTGAACGAGGGTACCAACGGGAATGTTGGCGAGCGGGAGGCAGTTACCCATATCCGGGGAAGCCTTGGGGCCGCTTTCAACCACCTGACCGACCTTGAGGCCGTTAGGGGCGATGATGTAGCTCTTGAGGCCGTCCTCGTACTGGATGAGGGCGATGCGGGCGCTGCGGTTGGGATCGTACTCTATTGTGAGCACAGTTGCTTTGAATTCGTCGCGGTTGCGGACGAAATCTACGAGACGGTACATTCTCTTGTGTCCGCCGCCACGGTAGCGCACGGTCATCTGACCAGTGTTGTTGCGGCCACCGGTGGATTTGAGGGGAGCAAGGAGCTTCTTGTAGGGCTTCTTCGCTGTGATTTCATCGAAGGAGCTGATAGCTTTGTTGCGCTGACCGGGAGTTACCGGCTTGTACTTTTTGATTGCCATAGTTTATTCTCCTTCTTAGATGTTTGCGTAGAAATCAATCTTGTCTTCACCTGCAAGTGTGACGTATGCCTTCTTGAAGTGATTCATACGACCGCGCAGGAGGCCGCTCTTGGTGTAGCGCTGTTTGCGCTTGCCGTGATAGTTGAGAGTGTTGACGTCTGCTACTGAAACGCCGTACATCTGCTCTACGGCAGCTTTGATCTGGAGCTTGTTGGCCTTGCGGTCCACGATGAAACCGTAACGACCGAGCTTTTCGCCCTCAGCCGTCATTTTTTCGGTTACGATTGGCTTAATTAAAATACCCATTGTTCTTTCTCCTTTACTTTACTCTTGCTGCGAGGATGTCCTGCACGCCGTCCACAAGCACCAGAGAATGGGCATTCATGATAGCGTAGGTATTGATCTCGTCAACGGTGATCACCTGAACATTGGTGAGGTTACGGGATGACAGGAAAATATTGTTGGAGTTCTCGGGGAGCACAAAGAGGACTTTGCGGTCGCCGGCTTTGATGTTGGCGAGGATGCTCTTGAACTCTTTGGTCTTGGGAGCGTCCATTGCGAAGGGCTCCACAATGACGATCTTATTTTCCTGAGCCTTGTAAGAAAGGGCGCTCACGCGTGCGAGCTGCTTTACTTTCTTATTGAGTTTGAAACGATAGTCGCGCGGTTTGGGGCCGAAAACATTGCCGCCACCTACGAAGATACCGGCCTTAAGGGAGCCGTGACGTGCACCGCCGCCGCCTTTCTGACGGCCGAGCTTCTTGGTGCTGTAGGCAACTTCGCTGCGGTCTTTTGTCCTGGCTGTGCCCTGACGCTGTGCGGCCAGATACTGAAGGACGTCGAGGTAGATGACGTGATCGTTGGGCTCTACGCCGAAGACCTTTTCGTCAAGGACCACTTTCTTTCCGGATTCGGATCCGTCAATCTTGTAAACTGCTAATTCCATAGTTTAGTCCTCCAGGATTAAGTAAGAACCTTTGGCTCCGGGTACGGAACCTTTTACGACGATGAGGTTGTTCTCAGGGATGAGTTTGAGGACCTCGAGGTTGAATACTTTCACACGCTCGTTGCCCATGTGACCTGCCATGCGCATTCCCGGGAAAACGCGGGAAGGCCAGGAGGATGCACCCATGGAACCGGGGTGACGGAGACGGTTGTGCTGACCGTGGGTCTCACCGCCTACGCCTGCGAATCCGTGGCGTTTGACTACGCCTTGGAAACCCTTACCTTTAGAAGTACCCACCACATCGATGAACTTGACATCTGTGAAGACGTCTGCCACTGTGAGGGTGTCTCCGAGCTTGAGCTCTCCTGCGAAGTCTGCGGGGAATTCCACAAGTTTCTTCTTGGGAGTAGTTCCAGCCTTTTCGAAATGGCCTTTCAGGGCCGCGCTGGTGCGTTTCTCTTTCTTTTCGTCATAGGCAAGCTGAATTGCTGCGTAACCATCGGTTTCCACAGTGCGAACCTGCGTGACAACACACGGACCAGCCTCAATGACGGTGCACGGGATATTCTTCCCGTCGGCACCGAAGACGGAAATCATTCCGACTTTCTTTCCAATTAAACCAGGCATTGGTGTTTGTTAATTAATTGTTACTTAATGTTTTAACGCTAATTGTAGGCCCAACAGGGCGCAATTGCGGACCGCAAAGATACGGATAATTTCCTGAATATCCAAAAGTTATCAACAGCTTTTTTCACAACAATCTTTTCCTTATCTTTGTTACGAAAGACCACAAAACCAACTGACACGGAAAACCCATCGTGAAAAAAATCTTCTTATCCTGGCCCTTCTCGTCTCCGTCCTCCCGGCGGAGGCCCAGCGCTTTGTCCCCAAGAATGTCTCCGACGGCCTCGGCAACCGGAAAGCCTACCAGCTGGCCCAGGACGCGGACGGCTACATCTGGATCTATACCCAGGGCAGCATCGACCGCTATGACGGATTCGAATTCCGCCATTATATCCTCCCTCCGGAGGCCACGCAGGGCAGGTTCCTCGCCACCGCCAACACCCTCTGCCTGGACCGGGACGGCGTCCTGAACGTAGTCCAGACCAACGGCCGCATCTACCGCTACCGGCGCGAGGCCGACGCGATGGAACTCGCCGCCACCCTGGCCGACGGCTACCTCTACTGCGTCCTGTACGCCGACAGCGGCAGCTGGGCCGGCACCTCCAAAGGGCTGGTCTCCCTCCCGGAGGGGAAGACCCTCCTCCCGGGCAGGACCGTCTTCTGCCTGGAAGGGTCGTCGGAGAGGCTCTACGCCGGAACCGACGCGGGCGTCTTCTCCGTGGGCCCGGAGGGGAATGAGCCCCTTCCCGGCATCCCCGCCGGGGAGATAACCGCCCTTAAACTCCTGGAAGACGGGCGTTTATACATCGGCACGTTTGCCGACGGCGCCTTCTGCCACAACCCCCGGACCGGCAAGAGTCAGGCGCTGCCGGGCTTCCCCCATGTCCCGGTGCGAAAGATTGTCCGGGAGAAGGGGAATCTCCTGTTCGGCACGGACGGGGCCGGCATCGTGGTCTACGACTCTTTCACAGAGACCATCACCGCCACGCTGCAGGCGGCCGACAAGGAAGGCAGCCTGTGCGCCAACACCGTCAGCGACCTCCTGCTGGACCGGGACCAGGTGCTCTGGGTGAGCACCACCACCGACGGCATCTGCTACCGGGACGCCAACAGCCTCTCGCCGGAATGGATCCGCCACAACCCCGGCGACAGCCCCTCCCTGGTGTCCAACCACGTCAACTCCATCTGGGAAGACAGCCGTTCCCGCCTGTGGTTCGCCACCAACCAGGGCATCAGCCGGCTGGACGGCGGACAGTGGCGCAGTTTCGACGCCCCCTCCGGCTCCAACGTCGTCCTTACCCTGGCCGAGGACGAAGACGGCACCCTCTGGGCCGGCGGCTACGGCCACCCGGTCTTCTCCATCGACCGGCACGACCGCGTCCGGCCCCTGGACAACGCCTCCTTCCAATACGTATTCTCCATGGCCGTCCAAGGGAAGCAGCTCTGGATTGGCGACCTGAACCAGCCGCTCACCGCCCGCAGCCTTTCGGGCGGCGAAGTCCTCAGCTTCCAGGAGCCCTCCGTCTGGGACCTCTATCCGGACGGGGAGAGCATGTGGGTGGCTTCCCACACCGGCCTCGGACAGGCCGACGGCGGCCGCATCCGCTGGCTGGACTTCCCGGAGGGAGCCGCCGGCGCCTGGTGCATCGCCCGGGACGGGAACGGCGACATCTGGGCCGGCCTGGAGAACGGCGGCATCCTCCGTTACCGCCCCTCCGACGGCAGCATGCGCGTCATCCCCCTGGAAGGCACCGTCTTTGCCATCCTCCCCTGCCGCGACGGCTCCATCTGGGCCGTCAACGGCGAAGACCTGTTCCGCCTGGCCCCGGAGGCCGACAAGCCCGTGGTCATGAACCGCTTCCTCGGCATGGGCCCGGGCGAATTCAACCACACGGCGGCCCGGCGGCTGCGGGACGGACGCTTCCTCTTCGGCACGGCCAACGGCGCCCTCCTCTTCCATCCCGACCAGCTGGACCGGCGGCCGATGGGCACCATCACCCCCGTCCTCACCCAGTTCCACCTCCCCTCGGGGAAAGCCGAAGAAATCCTCAAGGGGAAGTCCGTCAACACCTTCCAACGGCTGGTGCTCCCCGCATCGGCCCGCTCGTTCTCGCTGGGATTCTCGGCGCTGAACCTGCACGCCCAGGCGCGGGTCAGCTTCCGCTATCAGCTCAAAGGAGAGGACCGGCAACCGCGGGAAAGCCTGTCGGCCACCATGGTGGAGTACACCGGCCTCAGGCCCGGGAAATACCTTTTTGAAGTGACGGCGCTGGACACGCTTACCGGCGCGGAGCTGGGCACCCGGAGCCTCCCCATCCGCATCCGAAAACCGCTCTGGCTCACGCCCTGGGCCTTCCTTCTGTATGCCCTCCTGCTGGGCCTGTTCCTGTACCAGCTCCGCCTGCTGCAGCGCCGCAAGAAAGAAGCCCGCATGACCCGGGAGCGCATCGAGAACTTCACCAGCTTCGCCCACGACATCAAGACCCCGCTCACCCTCATCAAGGCCCCCCTGTCCGACATGGAGCTGCAGGAAACCCTCTCCTCCGAGAGCCGGGAAAGCCTCAAAGTGGCCCGCAAGAATGCCGACAAGCTGATGTCCATGCTCAACGAACTGCTGCAGCTCAGGGAATTCGAATCCGGCGAAGATGTGCTGGAAGTGTCCCCCTGCACGCTGGACAGCTACATCGAAGAGCAGCTGGACGACTACTATCTGTCGGCCCAGAGCAAGGGCATCTCCCTGGAGCAGGATACCGCCAAGGGGCCGCATACGGTCTTCACCGACGTGCGGAAAATGGACATGATCCTGGGGAACCTCCTTTCCAACGCCCTCAAGTACACGGAAAAAGGGGCCATCACGGTACGGACCGCCGCCGAAGGCAACCGCTGGACGCTGACGGTGCAGGACACCGGCATCGGCATTCCCGAAGAGGCCCGCGGCCGCATCTTCAAGGACGCCTTCCGGGCCGACAACGCCCGCAGCGCCGACAACACGGGCTACGGAATCGGCCTACTGATCACGCGCCAGCTGGTGCACAGCCTGCGCGGCAGCATCCGCTACGAGGCCGGTCCGGAGGGCGGCAGTACACGATCCTGATGGCCGACAACGGACAGTCCGCCTATGAGCTGGCCCTGGAAAAGAACCCGGACCTCATTGTGACGGACCTTGTCATGCCCCGCCTGACGGGGGACGAGCTTTGCCGCCGGATCAAGGGCGCCGTTGAAACCAGCCACATCCCCGTCATCCTCCTCACCGCGATGGGCGAAAAAGAAAGCATCATCCTGGGCCTGGAAGCCGGGGCCGACGACTACATCGTCAAGCCCTTCGACATGGCCGTCCTGCGGGCCCGCATCCGCAACCTGTTCAAGCAGCGTTCCCAGCTGCAGGCCGCCATCGTCATGGACAAGGTGGAGGAAGAGGGAGCGGAATTCGGCAACGAACTGGACCGCCGCTTCATGAAAAAGGTGCAGGCCGTCGTGGGAGCGCATCTGTCCGACGCCGATTTCCAGGTGGCCGACCTGTGCAAGGAAATGGCGATGAGCCGCTCGTCCTTCTTCAACAAGCTCAAGTCCCTCACCGGCGTAGGCCCCAACGACTACATCCGCATCTTCCGCCTCAACCGCGCCCATGAGCTGCTCTTGCAGCACACCCAGTCCATCGCAGAAGTGGCCGACGCCGTAGGCTTCTCCGACGCCAAGTACTTCAGCGTCTGCTTCAAAAAGCAGTTCGGGGTCAGTCCCAGCCGGGTTTAGAATTCAGCGGCCAGCATGAGCCAGCGGACGGCTGTCCCGCCCCACACTTCTTTATAGGTAGCCGTGTTGAACTGCGGCCAGTAGGGGACGTCGCCGTTGTACCGGCTCTGCATGCCCACCGGGATTTCTCCCACGGTTTCTCCGGGCAGGGCATTGTACAGCTGGCACCAGTTGCTGCCCTCGCCATAGATGAGCGACTGGCCGAAGGGGTTGAACCCCACCACCCAGGCCAGCTGCCGCTCGGCAATGTCTTTCAGCTCCGCATCACCCAGCACGCGGGCGCAGATGGCAGCGGCTTTCCCGGTGGCCAGGCTCACGGCCGTGTTTCCTTTGAAAGAGAACCACACCGGGAAAGCCCGCAGATAGTGGGTGTCGTCCAGTTTGACCCCGTTTTCCAGCTGTGCCATAAAATCGGCCTTCTTGTCGCCGTCAATCCAGATTTGCCAGGACAGGAACTCTTCCCGGTCGTCCGCTTCGGAGGTCAGGTAAACGCCGCTGGGGGCCATCCCGTAGGGCGCCACATAGGGCATGAGGCCCTTCAAGTAATCCCCGATCAGGCCCAGGGCCGCTTTCCACTCGCCGCTGTCCGGATGACCGGGCTGGGTCTCCAGGAGAGCGGCCAGCGCCTCGGCATAAGCATAGTCGCGGGACTGGTGGTTGTAGTGCACGATCGATTTCTTGTCCAGGTTGCGGTAGAAGTATCCCGCCAGGCCTTTGACGGGTGCAGTCTCCTGGCAGGCAAGGGTATAGCGGATGGCGTCGGCCGAAAAATCGGCATATTCGCTCTCGCCGGTGAGCTTGTAGAGCATGCTGCCGGCCCAAGAAATGTTGGCGTGATACTGGCTCTCGGAGGTCATGGAGATGTGTCCCCGGTTGGGGATGAGGCGCAGCTCCCGGTAGCCGTACTGGTCATAGCGCTCTTTGGCAAAGGCAAAGTCCTCCCGGGCCACTTTTGCCAGGTTTTCCGCCAGGGACGGGTCGTCCCGGATCAGCAGGGCCGCGTAAGCTTCGATGCCTGCGAAAAGGAAGTTTTCCAGGGCGCCGTTGTGCACGTGGTTCTCCCGTCGGCCGGCATCGTCCTCGGTGAAGAGCGCCCGGTCCGTCCACAGGTTAGTCCCCCAGGACATGGCCCGGTAGCCGTTGCCGAGGCGGCTCCTGAGCACAAAGTCCATCCCCCATAAAGCCTCTTCCATCAGTCGGTTATAAAGGTCCATGTGTCCCTTGGCCAAGGCCGACCGGGCCATCTGCAGGAGCGAGTAGGCAATCTCTGCGCTCTGCGGGGTCTGCTGGGACATATCGCCGGCATCGTGCCAGCCGCCGCTCAGCGGATAGATGCGCCCCTCGTGGACCGCGTGAAGGTCCGTATGGCAGGTGCCGTGCTTCCCCGGGACGGGATAGCCGCAGCGCTCGACAAAAAGGAAATTGCAGAGCCGCCAGGCGGAGTCTTCCCACACATCGTCGTGGATGTAAAAAGGCCAGGTTTTCACGCCGCCGGCTTCAATATAATATTGCCCGGGTTTTTCCAGGGAGGAGAAATCGGCCGTATAGAACGTGCCCACACGGGTCTGCTCTTCCCGGACCTTCCCGCGGTAGGCGACGGCGCCGGTGCGGGCATTACGGACGGTGAAGGCGGCAGGCCGGCTGTCCAGGTTGACGAGGGCCGTCTTCCGGGCCCGGGTGGTGTAGCCGGAGGTGGAGAAGATGATCCGGTTCTTCCCGGGCTGCCAGCTCTCGACGGGTTCGGGATCGGCAATTCTTTCCAGCAGCACATCGTCGATGTCAAAGCGCAGGGTGTCCCCCATGGTGAGTTCCCGCCCGAAGATTTCGATGGCGAATTTCAGGCAGGTGACCTTGTCCCGGTCCAAGCCGTCAAATTCCAGGAAACAGTGGTTCCACTGGTTGTTTTTCAGGTTGATTTCGTGAAATCCTTCCCGTCCGTATTCGTCGGGGACCTTCACCGCGCCATCGTTTTCCAGATACAGGTTCAGATACACGGTACGGGCCCCTTCGCAGGAGGGGAAAACGCTGAAACGAAGGCGGTTATACCCTCTCCAGTCTACCCCGCCCAGTTCGTAGCGGGCCAAGGAAGTGCCCCGGCCGATTCCCCAGTCCAGGAAACGCTCCGGCATGGACGGCCCTTCCAGCCGCAGGCTGTGACGGCCCTGTGTGGCACGCTCGTCCGTCAGAGAGATGCCGCCGTAGCCCAGGTGGCTCCAGCCGTCCAGGCTCTCCATGTCGCACAGCAGGACGGACTCGGCGGCCGGCTTCGTGGCGGCGGCCGTCTCAAAGGCCTTGTCCTCGCGGACGGGAAGGGGACGGTGGATGAATCCGGTAGCTTGGACATCGGCCCGCAGCTGGGGGTCCAATTGGGCGTTCAGGGGAAGGGCTTCCAAGCAGAGAAGGCCCGTTAAAAGGCAGGATAAACTTTTGATTTTCATTTTGTTGATAATTAAAAAGGACGGTCCGGATGAACGGACCGTCCCAAAGTGAGAAGGTTTAGAAGTTCGGCGTATCTTTGTCCCACCACAGGCGGGTGGCGGCATTGTCCGCTCCGCCCAGTTTGGAGACGGCCGAAGCGTATCCCGTAGGATCGTTGGCCTTCAAGCCCTCATGGTAAGGCATACGGCGGACAATGTCATTGTCCTTCAGCACGCCGTTACTATTGTTCACCAGGATCGGATAAATCTTGGGATAGCCGGTGCGGCGCATCTCGGTCCAGGCTTCTTCGCCGTCGGGATAGATGGCAATGTACTTCTGGACAATGATTTTCTCCAGTTTCTTCTCGTTGGACAGCGATTCATCCCATTTGGGCGTCACGTCGCTCACGGCGGCGATATCGTTGGCCGGGTTGGCGAAGTCTTTGTAGTCGGCCATGGTGGCGTCGCTCGCCAGATAATCCTCGGCGCCTTTGACGCCCAGGGCGGTGAAGGATGCCATTACGCCGGCCTGATAGTATTCGCGAGCCGACAGGCCGCCCATGTTCCACCCGCGCAGGACACCCTCGGCCCGCAGGAAGTAGGCCTCGGCGGCTGAACAGAGGGTATAAGGGTCCTCATGGCCGTTGGCCGGGACCGAGTAGCCCATGTATTCGCCCTTGGTGTCCTTGCCGTCTATCACGGGAATACCCATACGGACGCCCACATAGTCCACATTGGCGGCAGCAGCCCTTTCGTCCGTTGCGGCGGTGAAGTATTTCTTTGCGCGGGGATCGTTGTAACCGCTCATGTAGGAAGTGATGACAGCACCGGCAAAGCAGTCGGTCCAGGCGACCAGCGTGTACAGGGGATGTTTCCAGCTGGCGCCATGCTCGGCCACGACTTCCGAACCCTCCAGGACGCCATAGCTGTTGGAGATGGCTTTTTCGGCCTGGGCCCTCGCGGTGGCGGGATCGGCCTTTACGATGTGCATCGCCAGACGCAGGCGGATGGTATTGGCCAGGCGGATCCACTTGGTGAAGTCGCCGTCGCACCATTCGTCAAAATTCTTGAAAGGCTTGGAATCGGGATTCTCCTTGATGAAACGGTCCAGGTTTGCGATGGCGGTGTCCAGGTCCACGAAGAACTGCTTGTAGGCATCCTCTACACTGTCGTAGGTGTTGACGGTGGCATCGGCCCCGTAAGCGGAATAGATGGCCGGACCGTAAGCGTTGACCACCTGGGACATGGTCATCACCTTGGCGATGAGGGCCGGAGCATAGAAGTAGTAGTACTCGTCATTGTCCGTCTGCGGCTGGATGGAATTGAAGATAGGAGCCATCACATAGTTATAGGAGATGTTCCACAGGTTGCCGATCCAACCGTCCAGCATGGCGTATGTGGTGCAGTTGATGTTGTTGGCGAAAAGGGAAGCATTGCCGCAATAGCCCACCCAGGTGTCGGCGGTCAGGTTCTCGTTCAGCTGGAACTCCCATGCATAGTCGCCGAAATTGAAGTACACGGACTGGAGAATCTGCGGATAGTAAGCGCCGATGTTGTTGTAGTCGGCTTCCAGCATTTTATCTGTCACGCCGAAGCGGTCGGTGTTCTGCTCCTCCCATTTGGCACAGGAGGTCACCACCAGCAGGGCGGAAAGAGCAATTGTCGCAGTTTTGAATATATGTTTCATAGATCGTTGCATTTGGGGATTAGAAGGTAATCTTCACGTTGAAGCCAAGCTGGCGGGTGCCGGGAGAATTGAAGGCTTCCAGACCCGTGTAAGAGTCGTCTACGGACATGGAGGCATCCGTATCAAAGTCCGTATTCTTGTAGAAGAACAGCAGGTTGCGGCCCACCAGGGACACATTCACGCCGCTCAGATGAGGGATGGCCTTGAGCCAGGATTTGGGCAGCGAATAGCCCAGGGTCACTTCCCGCAGGCGGACGTTGGTGGCATCGTAAGTGTAGTACTCCTTGATGCCGGCGCGGCCGGACACGCGGTCGTAGAAAGCTTTCACGTCATTGAACTTGATTCCCTCAAACTCCACATACCCTCTGTCGCGGGCATCGGCCGTGGCCTGGGAAGTACCGAACTGGTCCAGGTCGGCATGGGTGAAGGACATCACGCTGCCGCCGATGCGGGCATCGATGAGGAAGGACAGGGAGACGTTCTTGTACTCGATGCTGTTGTTCCAGCCAACGTTCAGCTTAGGCTGCGTATTGCCGATGTATCCGTAAGCCTCGGCCTTGGTAGGAAGGCCGGCGTCATCGAGGATGAGCTTGCCGGCATCGTCACGGGCGAACACGGTGCCGTAGATGTCACCGTAGGAACCGCCTTCCACCAGGCGCAGGGAATAACCCTGGTTCTGGTCTTCGTTGCCGAACAGGACCATCTGCTTGATGGTTTCGTGCAGGGAGACAATCTTATTGCTGTTGTGGGACAGGTTCAGATGGCTGCTCCAGCGGAAGTCGCAGGTCTCGACCGGGACAAAGCCGATGGTAGCCTCAACACCCTTGTTCACGATGCTGCCGGAGTTTACCCAGTAGGTGGTGTAACCGGAACCGGACGGAGCGGGGATGTTGAACAGCTGGTTGGTGGTATTGGTCTGATAGTAGGTCACGTCAAAGGAAAGCCGGTTGCCGAACAGGCGGACATCGGCACCCAGTTCGAAGGAACCCGAAGTTTCGGGCTTCAGCTCACCGAAGGGAGCGGTGGTGTTGGACTCGATGATACCGTTGCGGTTCACGTTTCCGGTCGGATTGGTGATGCGGGAAGGGATGTCATTACCCACGACGGCGTAAGAGGCGCGAAGCTTGGCCAGGTCCACCCACTTGGGCAGGGACAGGGCTTCGTTCAGCAGGACGGACAGGCCCACGGAAGGATAGAAGAAACCTCTCTTGAAGCTCTTGGTGAAAGCCAGGGAGGAAGACCAGTCGTTACGGGCGGTCAGATCCAGGAAGAGCCAGTCCTTGAAGGAAAGCGTAGCCGTGCCGAACAGGCCCACCAGCGTATTCTCGTAGTAGGACTGCGGGGTGTAGTCGGTCGGGTTCACGATATTGGACACCGTGAAGATGTTGGCATAACGCAGGCCGTTGCCCCAGTAGGAGTCGAAGCCCACATTGTAGCTGTTGCCGTACTTGTAGCTGCTACCGATGGTGGCACTGAGGCCGAAGTCGCCCCAGGCATGCTTGTAGCCCATCAGGAAGTCGGCGTAGTAGTTGCCTTCCGTCTTGGTGGTCGTGGCATAACGGCCGTTGGCAGACATGGTGAGGTCGGCGGGAGCGGTGGCGTGCGTACGACGCTCGTCGCGGTCGGAGATGTAGTCCACGCCGCCGCGCACCTGGGCATACAGGTCGGAAGTGATGTCCCAGCGCAGGGAAGCGGAAGCGATGACGCGGCTGCGCCAGGCCTCGAAGTTCACCCGGTTCAGCAGCCACCAGGGGTTCTGGTCGGTATTGGAGTCGGGGGTCTTGATCCAGTTCTGGGCCATGAGGTTGCGCTCGGCGCTGTACACCTCGAAGTCCTTCTTCCAGCTCTCGAATTCGCGGCCCACCGGGAAGTGGTACACGCCGAAGAGCGGGTTCATGTAGGCGCCGCCCAGGGCCGGACGGTTCTTCACATACTGGGAAGTGAACTGGACGGAAGCGTCCAGCGTCAGCTTGGAGGTGAGCTGGGTGGTGTTCCGCAGGGTCACATTGTGGCGGCTCAGGTGGCCATTGTTCTCCAGAATGCTGTTGCCGTAGGTGTTGGCATAGGACAGATAAGTCTGGTTCTTGTCGTTGCCGCCGCGCACAGAGATGGTGTTGGTCTCGGTGAGGGCCGTCTTGAAGAACTTTTCGGCGAGGATGGTGGCGGGGGCGGAGAGTTTGTCACCCCAGCTCTGGAAGCCTGCGCTTTCCCCGTAGGTGTGCTGCAGGGCCATGCCATAGGCGGCCGTCTCGAAAGTGGTGGTGTTGCCATATTCCACCTGCATCTTGCCGGCAGCGCCTTTCTTGGTGTTGATGATGATGACACCGTTGGCAGCCTCGGTACCGTACAGGGCCGACGCGGAAGCGCCCTTCAGGATGCTGATCGACTCGATATCGTCCGGGTTGATGTTGGAGATACCGTCACCGGTGTCGTAACCGGCTTCGGCCGTACCGCCGTAGAAGCCCGGGGAAGTCTTCTTGGAGTTGTTCATAGGCACACCGTTGATGATGTACAGCGGGGCATTGTTACCCTGCGCGGAACGGAAGCCACGGATAGACACCCGGGCCGATCCGCCCATACCGGCGGCAGATCCGTTCACGGTGACACCGGCGGCCTTGCCGGCCAGGGCGGTGATCATGTTGGCCGCGCGGTTGGCGCTGATGTCCTCGGAAGAGACCGTCTGGGCCGCATAGGTGAGGGAGCGCTCGCTGCGGGTGATACCGAGAGCGGAGACCACGGCTTCATCCAGGAAATTCTCACTCATCGTCAGGGTCACGTTGATGGTGCCGCGTCCCTGAACGGGGACAATGGCATCCTCGTAGCCCACCAGGGTAAAGAGGAGGGAAGCATTGGGCGCCACCCGAATGGAATAGGCACCTTCTGCGTCGGTACTGGTGGCATTGTTGGTGCCTTGTTCCAGAACCAGAGCGAATGCGGCAGGCTCACCGGTCTGCGCATCTTTGACAACGCCGCTCACTTGGATGTTCTGTGCGCCCAAAGCGACAGACAGCAAACTGAGAGACAGAGTCAGCAAGAATTGTTTTACTCGCATAGTCAGTTAATGAATTGGTGTTAATGGTTATTATTATATAGGTGTTTTGTTTATTGTTTCCGCCCGGCTGCAACGAGCAGGGCGTTCGTCAGCAGGTCCACAAAGGCGGGCGTTTCCATCAGCTTGGGGCTATGGCCGAACTGGAAATAGATATTCGGCGCTTTCTTGGCAGTGTTGGTCCAGATGACCGGATGGTCGCCCATGCCAATCCCCTGGGGGTTGGTGTAGGACGCCTCGTCAACACTGGCAAGTACCTTGATATCAGGATTGTCCCGCGGGTTCCTGTCGTAGATGTACCACTCGTCGTCGGGAATCACGAAGCTTTCCGGGACTCCCTGGAAAAGGGGATGGGAGGGTGCTTCCACCCGCACCGTTCCGTCCGACAGGTCCGCCATATAGTTCTCGTAGCGGATGCCGCCCATGAAGTCGCTGAACCACTGCCACATGGTGAAGCCGTCGAATTCGCCCAGCAGGGTAGCGTGGTGCAGGCCCACCCAGCCGCCACGGCCGTTGTCAATGTAGTCCTCGAAGGCTGCAAAAGCCTCCTCGGGCCAGTTGTAGGGGGCATAGTCCAGCTGGAGGATGACGTCGAACTGTTTCAGGTACTCCTTATTGACGGGCGTCACGCGGGTTATGGCCGTAATCTCCAGCCCATACTCCGGCGCTATCTTTTCCAGATAGGGGACGGCAACGTCGGTAAAAGGTTTGTGCCAGCCGCCGTCCTCGTACAGGACCAGGACAGCGGTTTTCGGCGCTGGCGAGCAGGCCGTAAGGAGGAAAATGGCCGCCGCAAAGAGGAACTGTCTGATTTTCATTTTATTCATCGGCTTTTTCAAGAACCTTGGAACCCCAGAGGGCATAGTACAGCATGAACAGTTCGCCCACGAGGACGATGAGCCAGGACGGGCGCCAGAGGCCGGTAGCATCGGCAATTACGCCCTGCAGGAGGGGAAGGATGGCGCCACCCACGACGCCGATCATGAATACGCCGGAGGCGATGGAGGTGTATTTACTCAGATGGGCCGTGGCCAGGGTGAAGATGGCGCCCCACATGATGGAATGGAACAGGCCCACGGCCACCAGGATCCAGGGGTTGTCCAGCAGCATGGCTGCACTGACCAGGACGGCCGCGCTGACGGTGGTGGTGACAAGCTGGGTGCGGGGCGAAATCTTGCTCAGGGAACTGCCCACGCTGCGACCGATTAGCATCCCGCCCCAGTAAAGGGTGGCCAACAGGGCCGGCGAAGCCAAGCCCTTGTCAATGGCGTACAGGTTGATATTCCCGCCGATGCACACCTCCACGCCCACGTAGAAAAAGATGGCGACAACGCCCAGGGTGAGGTGGCGGAACGACCACACGCTCCTTTCCAGCCGGACGTTGCCCTCGTTGCGGGTGCCTTCGATATCCGGCAGGGTGAAGCGGGTCAGCAGGACCGTCAGGAGCACGATGACGCCCGCGAGGCACAGGAAGGGAAGCTGGATCTGCTCAATGTGGACATCTTCCATGGCCAGGCCGCCGAACACCACGCCCGTCACGAAATACGGCGCCAGGGTGGTACCTACGGAATTGGCCGTGCCGCCCATCGCCATGCGCTGGATGGCCTGCGTCCCCTTCACATGGCAGGCGCTCAGGTACGGATTGATCACCACTTGCAGGATGGTGGCCGATGCGCCGGTCACGAACGAACCCAGCAGGAAAATGACGAAGCCCCAGTGGAAACTGATGCTGCCCAGACTGAGGACGGCGCCCGGGAAACGGACGGTCATCCAGGAAGAGAGGAAGGACAGCAGCAGGCCCGCCGCCATGACGATGAGCCCCCGCAGGAGCGTTCCTTTATATCCGTGGCTGTTCACCCAGCGGGAGCCCACCGGGCCGGCGAGGGGATAGGCCAGGAACCAGGAAAAAGTGATGAGGGTGGCAAAGGTGTTCTTCAGGGAGCCGGCTCCCCGGAGGAATGCTTCTTTGAGCGGCCCCTGAAACTGGGTATTGGCCGTGGTCAGGAATCCTACGATGAGGAAAAGGAAGACCATGGTGAGGAAGGGGCCCAGGTAGGAAGGGGTTTTCTTTTCTTGTGCAAGCATAAATCTCGTATTTATAACAGAGACGCCGCCCGGGCATCCAGATAATATTCACAGGAAGGATGTAACTGAAGAATGCTGGCCGGAACCGCCTCGGTGACAGGACCTTGCAGGATTTCCTTCACCATGGCGGCCTTGTGGTCGCCTTTGGCGACGAGGAGCAGCCGGCGGGCGTGCATCACGTCCTTCAGGCCCATCGTGACGCCGCACAGGGACGCATCGGCCCCCAGGGAGAGGTCTTTTCTGACCCGGGCGTCCAGCTCCGGGGAAAGGGTGGAGGCCCAGGCGGTGGAGCCGAAGGGCGTTCCCGGCTGGTTGAAGCCCAGGTGGCCGTTCTCGCCAAGACCCAGGACCAGCAGGTCCACGCCTCCGCGGCGCTCCAACTCGGCGGTGAACGCCTGACAGTCCCGCCGATAATCGTCCGACGCGGTGGGAAGCATCAGGAACTGATCTTCGCGGAGCGGAAGCGCATCCAGCAGTTCGGTCTTGAGCATCGTATAGCAGGCCCCCCAGTATTCGCGGGGCACGCCGCCAATCTCATCCTGGCCGAAGAAGGTTACTTCGCTCAGGTCCAAGGGCCTGTCGCACAGCATCCGGGCCAGGATGTTGTGCATGTTTTTGGTCGTGCGCCCCGTGGAGAGGCCCACGACAACATTCTTTTTGGCACCGATGCAGTCGTAGATGCACCGGGCGGCCGCCTCGTCAAAGGCTTGTTCTGTCGGAAATATTCTCACAGAACAAAGGTAGGCCGAAAGCCTTGGAAGCAAGGTTGAAAAAATGCCAAAAAAGGTTTGATTATCTGTCAATCTGCCCCTAAACTGGCAGAATTTGAACTTTTTTTACCATTTTTTGACTATCCCCCCTCAAAATGCCTTGCTATCTTTGTGGGAGAAAACGACACGGTATGCATTTGTACAAACTGATTCCTGGACTTCTGCTCTCCTGCTGGCTGATGGGCGCCTGCAGACAGAGCACGCCGCCCCCCGGAACAAAACACGGGGATCCCGAAGAAAAATACCTCATTGCCTATGTCTTCCGGATGCAGGATACGCCGGATGCCAGCTATCTCACCCACATCAACTATGCTTTCGGGCATGTCAATGACCGTTTTGACGGCGTCCGGCTGGACCAGCCGGAAGAGCTCCGGCGCCTGGTGGGCATCAAGAAGGATTACCCGCATGTGAAAATCCTCCTCTCTATCGGCGGCTGGGGCAGTGGAAACTTCAGCGAGATGAGTGACAGCGATTCCCTGTGCGGGAGTTTCGCGCGGGACTGCCGCCGGGTGGTGGAGCAGTTCGGCCTGGACGGGATTGATATTGACTGGGAGTATCCCGGTGACACGGTGGCTGGCATATCGGCCTCGGAGCGGGACAGGAGGAACTATACCCTGCTCATGCGGGATATCCGCACGGCGATCGGCCCGGATAAACTGCTTACGCACGCAACGGGCGGGTTTGGAAAGTATTACGAATTCGAAGAGCTGGAGCGCTACATAGACTGGACCAATGTGATGTCCTACGATCTGGGCTGGGCCCCTTACCACAATTCTCCCCTCTATCCTTCCGATTTGCTGGATCCCGCGTCCATATCGGTTTCCCAGTGTGTGGAGGCGCATCTACGCGCCGGCGCCACCCTCGGGAAGATGGTGCTGGGACTCCCCTTCTACGGCCATGGCGTGGAAGGCTTTCCGCGCGGGGTGGATCTGACGAAGGCCCATCTGTTGCCGGGGTATACGTACCACTGGGACAGCGTGGCCCAGGTTCCCTACCTGACGGACGATGCCGGCGGACAATTCGCTTTCGGTTATGAGGACGAGAAATCCCTCCGGCTCAAAGCCCTCTTTGCAGCGGAAAAAGGGATGAAGGGCGCCATGTACTGGTCTTACAACGGAGACAATGCCGCCGGCGACCTCCGGAGAACCGTGTATCAGGCTTTGAACGGGACCTTGCCCGCTCCCGGCATGAAAGAACAAAAGAATTGACAGGAAATGGAGACTTATCTGGGACTTGACATGGGCGGAACCAAACTCCTCATCGGGGAGGTGGACCGCTACGGAAACATCTTGCGTTACAAGCATTACAAATCGGGGTTTTTCAACCAACAGGCCGCCTACACAATCATCCGCGAGTCGCTGGATGACTATATCGCCTCGGTGGGCTGGGTGGGCGACAAGCCGGTGTCGATGGGCGTCGGGCTCATCGGCCGGGTCGATCCCAACTCCGGCGTGTGGCTCCAGATCGATCCGCACCGGACAGAGTCTATCGCCCTGGCGTCCGAGCTGGAGAAGATTTACGGAATCCCCTGCCGGATTGACAACGACGTAAAAAGCGCCACCCGGGCCGAAAGGGTCTGGGGCGTGGGACAGTTCTCCAAGAACTTCGTTTACATTAACGTAGGGACCGGCATTGCCGTGGGAACGGTGGTGAACGGGAGACAGATCCGCGGCAGCCATTTCAACGCCGGCGAGGCGGGACACATGCGCGTGGGCGTGAACGTGGGCATCACCTGCGGCTGCGGACGCACCGACTGCGTGGAGACCATCGCTTCGGGCATGGGCATCGACAAATGCGCCCGGTATTTGAAAGACCGTTACGAAACCCGTCTGGTCATCCCCATGGAGAATGGGGCGCGGGTGAACGTACAGGATGTAGTGGACCTGTGCGGAAAGGGAGATCCGCTCTGCAACGTGCTCATTCAGAATGCGGCCGAAGGCATTGCCAACCTAATCATGAACCTAGTGCGCATCACCGACCCCGACACGGTGGTCATGGGCGGCAGCATCGTGGGCAACGAGTTCATTTTTGACCGCATCCTGGCCGCCTTGAACCAGAATACGATGCGCTTTGTCACCAACGGCGTCGTCCTCACCAAACTGAATCCGAAATTCGTGGGCCTGCTGGGCGCAGCCGCAGTCGCCATGAATATGTAATCTCAAATGAGGCCACTGGCTTGGTTAATAATAATGGGTAACGCCATGGTCAGCTGCGGCTTGTCCTCGGGTGAAAGGACAAGCCCGGCCAAGGCGGAGGAGAGCTGGCCCCTTCCCCTGGACAGGAGCCGCTCTTTCGAAACCGCCGAACTTGAGAGGCAAGTACTTCAGGAACAGGAGGTTGATGGCACTCTTGAGCTGCGTTTCTCAACCACTCCGACTTCGCGCGCCAAAGGGTCGGCCAACGACCCCGACTACGCAAACTACGGCCACCGCAGCGTCCAGATGGACCTGTCCGGCTACCGGGTGCAGGATTACGACCGCATCGCCTTCAGCATTTATCCCGAATGCGACGGCGCCAGGGTTGTTAATATCGACTGTTACCTTCCCTGCCTTCCGGCAAACCACCTTATTTCACTTGAAAACAGGAAGTGGAACCATTGTACCCTAAACCTTAATGATTACAGCAGGGACAGCGAACAGTTCCTGCGCCTGACGGCCACGCTTCGCGGCCGCGACCTTACGACCGGCGACAGCTGCCGATTCCGCATCGACAGCATCCGCCTCCAGAAAACCGCCGGCATTCCATCCGAAAAAGGCTGGATGCCGGACTCGGCCGCCCTCTCCACCGCCGGCTACACGGCCGCAGGCCCCAAAACGGCCGTCCTGAAAGAGCGCCAAGGGGCGTTCTGCCTAAAGACCCCGGAAGGGAAAACGGTTTTCAGAGGACGCATCCGGGAAGACAGCACCACCCTGGGCCGCTTCGGCGTGGCCGACTTCAGCGCCTTCACCCGCGAGGGAACATACATCCTGGAAGCCGGCGAGTACCGTTCCCGGCCTTTCCGTATCGGGGCGCGGGTATTTGAATCATCGGCCTGGAAGGCGCTCAGTTACATCTTTGGGCAGCGCTGCGGTTTCCCGGTGCCGTCCGTGCACGGACGCTGCCACCTGGACCTCTTGGCCCACCACAGGGGTGAGGCCATCTCCTTCGGAGGCGGCTGGCACGATGCCGGCGACCTGTCGCAGCAGTCCCTGCAGACCGGCGACGTGGCCTATGCCCTGCTGGAAGCGTCGGAACACTTCAAGGACAGCCATCCCGCCCTCAGCGCCCGGCTCCGGGAAGAGGGACTGTGGGGGCTGGACTTCATCCTCCGCACCCGCTTCGGCGACGGCTACCGCGCCTCCAGCGTGGGCCTGCTCATCTGGCAGGACGGAAAGCTGGACAGTTTTGACGACATCCACACCGTCCGGGTGCAGAACAACGCCTTTGACAATTACCTCCAGGCAGGCTACGAGGCCTACGCCGCCCGCATCCTGAGCGAAGACCCCGGCCTTCAGGAATACCTCCTGCGCACCGCAGAGGCCGATTTCGCCTTCGCCGAAGAAAAATTCGCAGCCGACGGCTACGACCGTTTCCGTTTCTTATACGAACACTGCTACAACACCTCCCGCAGCCAGTGGCACGCCACAGTCTCATGGGCGGCAAGCCAGCTGTACCGGCTCACCGGGGAGGAGAAGTATGCCCTGAAAGCGGCCGATGCCATCCGCTATACACTTGAGTGTCAAGAGACTGAATCCAAAGGACTTAACGGCTACTTCTACCGCGACACCACCCGCCGCTCGGTGGTACACTACATCCACCAGTCACGCGAGCAGCTTTACATGCAGGCGCTTACCGAACTTTGCCTTACACAGCCTTCTCACCCCGACCATGCACTCTGGGAAAAGGCTGTGCGCCTTCATGGCGACTACCTCAAGGCACTCATGAGCTACACCGCCCCCTACGGCATGCTCCCGAGCGGAGTTTACAATGCAGACGAGTGGAAAGACAGCGAGGGGTTCTTCGCCCTCCATCTTTTCCCTCCGTCCGACGCCACAGAGCGCTATACGCTCCAGCTGCAGCAGGGCGTCCGTCTTGACAGCACACGCTATGTCAAGCGCTTCCCGGTGTGGTTCAATATCTTCAACGGCAACAACGCCGTCCTCCTTTCGATGGGCAAAAACGCAGCCCTCTGCGGCCGATATCTGGGCGACGAGGAGCTTCTGGACATTGCCCGCGAACAGATTTACTGGATGCTTGGGAAAAATCCTTTCGGCCAGTCCATGGTGTATGGAGAAGGCTGGAACTATCCCGACATGGACAGTTTCTCGAGTGGCCCCCTTACCGGCATGATGCCCGTAGGAATCCGCACCTGGGCAGACACTGACGAGCCCTGGTGGCCCCAGGTGAACAACGCCTGCTACAAGGAAGTATGGGTTACCGTGGCCGGAAAATACCTCTCGCTTATTTCGGAATTGTAACAAAACTTTATGATATGAAACGATTATTTACTCTGGCGGCTTGTGCCGCAATTCTCTCGGGCTTGGCTTCATCTTGCTGCAACAATGCCGAGGCGCCCAAATCGGCCATCGATGTTATCATGTCCCGCTACAGCGTGCGCAGCTACACAGGCGAAAAAGTGAGCGAGGAGCAGCTTGAAACGCTTCTTCGCGCCGGCATGGCCGCCCCTTCGGGCATGAACCAGCAACCTTGGCGCTTCGTGGTAGTGGACGACCCCGCCGTCATGGACGCAATGACTCCCTGGGGAGCCGACACATGGAAAGCCGCCGGCACCGTAATCGTAGTATGCGGCAAGACCACCATGGGCGAAAAAAACGATGAGAATCCCCTCTGGCAGGCCGACTGCGCCGCCGTCACCGAGAACATCCTCCTTGCCGCAAAGGCTATCGGCCTGGGAGCCGTGTGGAATGCTTCCTACCCCTTCTTCCATCCCCAGACTCAGGCTGCCCTGGGACTGCCTGAGGACATTATTCCTTTCTCCGTAATCCCCGTTGGCATAGAAAATGGAGCAGAAGAGCCCAAGGATAAATGGGATCCCGAAAAGATTCACAAAAACCGCTGGTAATATGAAAAAACTGTACTATTTCATATTGATACTGCTTCTTGCCGCCTGCGGCCGGAGCGGTGGTTCAACTCAGCCGGCCAGGGGCGTGGAGCGCCAGGCCAATTACGCCAAGAACGGCCCCCGTTTCAAGATGCTGCTCCTGTACGACGATACCGCCGAACTGGCCCACGTCCAATTTGCACATCAAGCCATACAGTTTTTTAATAAACTAACTGTAGGTGAGGGATTTATCGTTGACTCGACGCAGACTCTTGACAGCTTTAGCCTGGAACAGCTACAGCAGTACACCGTGCTGGTGGCCTTGAATGCAAGTCCCTCACGCGCTTCACGTCAGCTCTTTGAGCAGTACATGGAAAACGGCGGCGGCTGGCTTGGCTTCCACGCGGCCGGATACAACGACCGTTCCACCGAGTGGCCCTGGTTCAACAAATTCCTCGGCGCAGGCGTGTTCAAGGCCAACAACTGGCCGCCGCAGCCCGCCCTCGTGGAACTTGACCGCTGCGACCATCCCGTCACCAAAAACCTTCCTGCAAGCTACGTAGCCCCTGCCAGCGAGTTCTACCAGTGGGCCGAAGAGCCCCGCCAGAACCCCGACGTGGAAGTGCTCATGACCCTGTCGGCCAAGAACTATCCTATCGGCCTTAAAGACATTATCTATGGTGGAGATTTCCCCGTGGTGTGGACCAACCGCAACTACCGCATGCTCTACATCAACATGGGACACGGCGACGAACAGTTCACCGACGCTACTGAAAAACTGCTGTTTGTGAATGCACTCCGCTGGATAGTCTCCCGCGACCCTGCAGGAAACCCTTTTGACAAATAGCCGCCTTCTTTTTATGGCACGGTGAGCGGAAGCAGCCTTTCTGTTTTTGAGAAAGTCGGAGGTAAGTGTTTTTTCACTATCTTTGCAATCTATGTACAGTGTTCTCAAATTCGGCGGGTCTTCAGTTGCTTCCGCCACCAACATGTCACGTGTGCTGGACCTTGTGGAAAAAGAAGCCGCAGGGGGCAGGCAGGTGATATTGATAAGTTCGGCCATCAGCGGCTGCACAGATGCGCTCCTGAGCGGCGACCAGGCCCTTCTCTCCGACGTGGAGCAGCGCCACAGGGACATTGTACGCCGCCTTTTCACCGGCGTAGAGAGAAAGTGGGTGCAGGACAAGGTGGACGCCATTTTCCGCGAACTGCGCCAAGCTCCGGCCGATGAGCAGGTCACTTACGGCGAAATTCTCTCCACCACCATCCTCGAAGCCAAGCTCAAGACGGAGGGCTACAGCACCCTCTGGCTGGATTCCCGCGAACTGGTAGTAAAAGATAATGAGGCGCTTACCCTCGGGAAAATAGCCACGGCAGTATGTTCTGCCGATGCATCTGTCTTCGTAGCCCCGGGCTTTATCTGCAGGGATTCCGAGGGTGCAATCTCCACACTGGGCCGTGGAGGTTCGGACTACAGCGCTGCCCTTTATGCCGCCGCCGTGAATGCCGCCAGCCTGCAAATCTGGACCGACGTTCCCGGAATCATGACGGCAAACCCCAAGCAGGTTTCCAAGGCCAGGACCATCCCGGAAATGAGTTACGACTCGGCCCTCAAAATGGCCCGGCATGGCGCCAAAGTGCTTTACGCACCCACTGTCGCTCCAGCAATGGAGGCCGGAATAGCAATCGAAATACGGAATACTTTTGCCCCGGAAGGAGGGAAAACGGTAATATCGGCAAGGACTAAAGAATCCGGGCCGGTGGGGCTGGCTTCTCTGCCTAAGGGAAGCGTCGTGGAAATCTGCCTCGTTGGCGGCAAAAATGCCGATGCTGTCGCAAAGGCCCTGAGCGGGGCTGGAATCGGCCCACTGAGGGTTTGGGAAGAGGATGGAAACATCCTGCTCACCGTCAGGCCAGCCGTTGAAGTCGCAGCCCTGAATGCGCTGCACAGGGCTTTTTTCCAGGAGCTCCCGGTGCAGGATGTGAATCTTTTCATAGCCGGTGACGGGCAAGTTGCCCATGCGCTGTATGATGTGATAGACGCCGCGCGTGCAGGCATTGCAGAGCGTACAGGAAAACGCCTCAGAATAGTCGGGAAGGCCAATTCGCGCCTGTATAGCATAGATTTAGGCGGCAATCCTTCCAGCCCGGACACAACGGGCGATTACATTGATGCCGTCTGCGCATCTGCTCCAAAAGGCTCAGTCTTTGTCGATTGCACCGACAGTGAAACTCTCTGGCAAAGTTATCCCAAGCTTTTCGCCGCGGGGATCGATGTGGTTTCGTCAAACAGGCGCTCCTTCGCCATTCCTTACTGCGACTGGGCCGGGCTGCATGCATCGGCAAGGGAAAACGGGGCGGCCCTTCGTTACGAGACAACCGTCGGCAGCGCCCTGCCTATTCTGGATTCCATCGCAAGAGGCGCAAACAGCTGCGACGAAATCCTCTCCCTTGAGGCTGTGGTTTCCTGCACCCTCAACCAGATTCTGAGCGATTATCATCCTGGCGGTGAGACGTTTGCAACTTTGGTACGCCGTGCTCAGGAAGCCGGTCTCACGGAAGCCGACCCTCGCCTGGACCTCGGCGGAAAGGACGTCCTCAGAAAGCTTCTGATACTTGCGCGTGAAGCGGGCGTACGCCTCGAAGAAGAAGACGTGGAGATTCAGCCTATCGTACCCAAAGAGATACTTGGCGGCTCGCTTGAAGATTTCTATCGTGGCCTCGAAGCCTGTGAAGGGCTTCTTGCCAGAGAGGAGCGCGAATCGGCCGTCCAAGGCTTCAGACGCCGTTTTGTAGCCAGCCTTGAAAAGGCCGACGGCGGTTACCGCGCCTGCATCGGCCTTAGGAATGTACCGCCGGTTCATCCCGCATATCATCTGAAAGGCACGGAGAACGCCATCATAGTGCGCAGCGCCTTCCATCCGTATCCACTTGTGATTCAAGGCCCCGGCGAAGGCGCACGCGACGCCGCCTCCAGTATCCTCAACGACATTCTGCGATAAACGGTCCCGCGAGGTGCGGAAATGGCTCAAAACGCACCCGAGAAGGCTGTTCGTACCGCTGTGAGGTGCGGAAATGGCTCAAAACGCACCTGAGAAGGCTCTTCGTACCGCTGCGAGGTGCGGAAATGGCTCAAAACGCACCTGAGAAGGCTGTTCGTACCGCTGTGAGGTGCGGAAAACGCCAAAAGCGCACCTGAGAAGGCTATTCGGATGACTACAGGCGGTCTATGTCGGCCCAGCCGAAGCGGGCGGGATAGAGCCATGCGCGGGAGGTGTGCTCCATTACGCCGTAGTCCAGGGATACCTTGGGGCATTCCGCGTATGCCCTTTCTATGAAGGCGGGCTCCGATATGTGCTGCTGCCAGCCTTTGAACATTTCGGTGACGTCGGGGATGTATTTTTCCATTTCCGCTACTATGGTGGCGGCCTTCCAGATGAAGATACCGCTGTTCCAGAAGAATTCGCCGGTGCGGACGAATACCTCGGCCAGTTCCAGCGGAGGCTTTTCGGTGAAGGTTTTCACCTGCAGAGGGCCGGCCATAAGATGGGCGTTACGGCCTTCCTTAACCTGGATATAGCCAAAGTTCACATCGGGAGTCTTGGGGACGATGCCAAGGGTCATGAGCACGTCGTTTTCCTCTACGTAATCGAAGGCGTCGGCCAGAGTGCGGGCAAAAAGGGCTTCGTCCCTTATTACCAAGTCCCAGGGAGTGGCCACAATCACGGCCTCGG
Source organism: Bacteroidales bacterium (assembly GCA_017477465.1). Lineage (GTDB taxonomy): Bacteria > Bacteroidota > Bacteroidia > Bacteroidales > UBA932 > Cryptobacteroides. Next base: position 7,303 of record JAFUVU010000040.1, on the reverse strand, counting down.
GGTCTCTTGTAAGCAGGGTATAAGCGGCCAGGGCCATGCAGGGGGCCGTTTTCCGGGCCGATGGTTCCAGAAGGAGGTTCTGCGGCGCAAGGCCGGGGAGTACTCGCCGTGCCTCGGAAGCGAAACGGGCCAGCGTGACTACCAGGATGTTTTCTTCCGGCACTACTTGGCAGAAGCGGTCGTAGGTATAGCGGAGCTGGCTGGGAGAACCGGTTCCGTCGGCCATTATAACACAGTATTTATGCGTAGGGTTCATATCAGACATACATGGGAATCCAGGCCTGGGGGAAATATCTGACTACGGTTTCGGTGCCGTTGAAAAGCACTGAAACTATGTCGAAGAAGACTTCCCCGCCGCATAGATGTTTTTTATTGAGATATTGAAGCGCAGCTGCGCAAATGCGTTTTTGTTTAACAGGGTTCACCTGGTCCAGCACAGTGGTTGTTACGGGAGCGGTGCGGGCTTTCACTTCCACGAAATGAAGACCGTCCGGGGCTTCTGTCACTATATCCAGTTCCAGATGTCCGGCCCGCCAGTTGCGGTCCAGAATCTGATGCCCGCGGGACAGGAGAAAATCGCAGGCCATTTGTTCTCCCAATACCCCTATTTTACTGGTTCTGAGAACATTCATGGGTTATAGGTTCTAGTCTAATTTTACTACCGTCACGCCCGAACCGCCGAATTGGATGTGTTCGTCGGCCGCTGAGCTGACGCCGGGGACGGTGCGCAGATATTTCTGTATTTCCTCACGCAAAGCGCCCGTTCCTTTACCATGCAAAATTCGCACCGCCGGAACGCCAAGCATGATTGCATCGTCAATATATTTCATTACATGTTCAATGGCCTCGCCCACCCTTTCGCCGCGGACGTCGAGTTCCAGCTTGAAGGCCGCTTTTCTCTCGCTGATTCCGGCATCGACAACCTGGCGCGGACGTGCCGACGGTGCCTTGGCCACGGCCTTGTACTCATTGGCAGTTATGCGTTCCACGCGGTCCAGAGGCAGTTTTGTGGTAATGTTGCCGATGATCACGCTCACAGCCTTGGTGCTTACCTTGGACACTTCGCCCACCATGCCGTTTTCCTTCACCCGCACTTTTTCGCCCACCTTCAGCGGGGCGCTGCGGAATGCGGCCAGTTTCCTGGCTTCGGCCTCCTGCTCCTGCATCTGACGGACGGTTTCCCCGCCTTCGCGCCTTACTTTGCGCACCTTCTCCCTTTCCTTGCGCTCCTTGACCGTCTGCAGCTTTTTGTCTATGTAGGCATCCCTCTTGCCGCGGTTTTCGACCAGGGCGCCTAGGAAGTCCTGCAGTTCCGCCCTCGCCTGCTGGGTCTGCTGCTTTTCGGCCTGGGACTCGCGGATGGTGCGGATAGTGCTTTCCACCTGCCGATTTGCCCCGCGGACAATCTTCTCCGCTTCTTCGTGGGCCTCGTCAAGGATGCGGCTGCGCATCTGGCGGATGTCCTCCAATTCCTTCTCGTAGCGGTCCGTGAGGCCTTCCAGGGTCTTGTCGGTGGCGCGGATACGGGTCAGCTTTTCATCCAGCTGACGGCGGCTGCGGGCAATTTTTCTAAGATTGCGTTCGATGCCCACGAACTGCTCGCCGGCACGCTGCTCGGCATCGTGGACCAGGGCTTCGGGAAGGCCCATCTTGCGGGCCAGCTCAAATGCGAAGGAAGAGCCCGGCAGGCCGATTTCCAGCTTGAAGAGCGGAGCCACGGTTGCCACGTCGAACTGCATAGCGCCGTTTACCACGCCGGTATCGGAGGCCGATGCATAAAGCTTGAGATTAGTATAATGGGTGGTTATGACGCCATAAGCGCCTTTTGTATCCAATTGATGCAGAATAGCTTCCGCTATGGCACCGCCGGCCGCCGGCTCTGTTCCTGAGCCAAACTCGTCTATCAGCACGAGGGTGCGTCCGTCGGCCACTTCCAGCATCGCCTTCATGTCCGACAGGAAGCCGCTGTAGGTGGAAAGGTCGTTTTCCAGGGACTGGTCGTCCCCTATCGACACCATAATCCTGTCAAAGACAGGCAGTTCCGATGTCTCGGAGGTTGGAATAAGCATGCCCCACTGGAACATGTACTGCAGCAGGCCGACAGTTTTGAGGCACACGCTCTTTCCGCCGGCATTGGGGCCGGAAATCAGAAGGATGTGCTTCTCGGGAGTAAGCGTAACCGTCAGAGGGACAATTGCTTTTCCGTCTTTCCTGAGGCTTTTTTCCAGCAGCGGATGGCGGGCTTTTCTAAGGCTCAGCGAACCATCGGCCGAAAGGACAGGCATGCCTGCAATGTAATCCAGCGATACGTGGGCCTTAGCCATATTGAAGTCCAGCTCCCCTATGAAAGTGGCGCCGGCGATAAGCTCCGGCACCCAAGGGCGCAGGAATTCCGCGAACTCGTACAGTATGCGGGCAATTTCCCTTGTCTCGGCAAAATGCAGCTCGGAAATTTCGTTCTGCAGGGCTACAACCTCGGCCGGTTCCATGAAGGTGGTCTTTCCGGTGGCCGACTCGTCGTACACGAATCCCTGGAACTGCCTCTTCTTTGCCGATGTCACCGGAATCAGCATTTTTCCGTCGCGGATGCTTACGGCTGCATCGGCCTCTACCAGGCCATCTTGCTGCGCCTGCCTAAGGATGGCGTTCATGCGGCGGGAAACGCTGAGTTCCTTGTCACGGATGCTGCGGCGGATTTTGTATAACTCGTCGGAGGCTGTGTCTTTGATTTCTCCGTGGCGGTCGAGGATGGAATCTATGCGGCTGATAACCTCGGCCGGGGCGCTTATCCCTGCGGAAAGATGCTGCAGATTGGGGTAGATGCCCTCCTTCACAGTGTGGAAGAAATGCAGCGTCTTGCGCAGAGTCTCAAGCAAAGTGCGAAGCTTTCCCAAAGACAAGACGTCAATGGAAGCATGCTTGCCGATAGGTTCCAGGAAAGGAATGGCGTCAATGTATCCTGCCGTGGGGAAGTTTTCCTCGAACATCAGGATAAGGCGCATCTCGTCTGTCAGAAGCAGGCGGCGGCGGATCTGATCGTCCTCTGTGCAGAACTCTTCCTCCGCAACGCGCGTGGCGGCATATTCGGTGGAACAGCGGGCCTGAACAGCGGCCCGCACCTTGTCGAATCCCAGTTTTGCCTCCAGCCTTGCGTCCATCTACTTGCTTTCCTCTTTCATAATGGAACTCAGGAGCTTACGGAGTTCCGGCATATCGTTGACAGTGTGGATTTCCCCGCCGCGCACGAAGCTCACGTTGCCGGTCTCTTCGGAAACCACAAGGATATCCGCATCTGTGTCTTCACTAAGGCCGATGGCGGCACGGTGACGCATCCCGTAATGGGCCGGGATGTCCGTACGGTTGGTCATAGGAAGCTGACAGCGGGCGGCGGCTATATGGTCGCCCACTATTATCATGGCACCGTCGTGCAGAGGGGAATTCTTGAAGAATATGTTCTGGATGAGGCGGCGGTTGATATCGGCCTCGAAACGGTCGCCCGTTGCCATGTATTCTTCCATGGAGGACTTGTGCTGCAGCACAATAAGAGCGCCGCACTTTTCTGCCGACATGGCGCGGACCGCTTCTCCAAGCTCCTCCACGCTGCGGCTGCCCATCTTCTCTTCCTTGATGCCGAGGATGCGGTTGAAAAGCTCGCCCGTTCGGCGTGTGAGGCCGGACGATACGGCAAAACGGTTGAGAAGGTGGCGGATTTCCGGCTGGAAAAGGATGATGATGGCCAGGACACCCACATCGAGCAGGGCGTTGAGAAGGGCCGTCATCATTCTCATGTTCAAGGCGCTGACTATTGCCTGCGCCAGCAGGAGAACCACCAGGACCAGGACAATGTTGAGCACCGAAGAATCTCCCCTGATAGCGCGTATCAGGAAGAAGATGACGCCGGCTACCATGAGTATGTCCAGCAGGTCCGCCCAGCCGAAACTCAGAAAGCCGAATATGCCCAGCACTTGTGTCATAGTCTGCAAAGATACGAAATTATTCGTTTATAACAGTTCGCCGAACATGTGACAGCCTTGCAGCCCCTCCGTCATAAGAGCGGCGACCACGGCGCCTTTTGCAAAGCCCTCGCGGGAAAACGCCTCATGCCGAAGCGTTAATTTATCGCAGGCCGATGTCAGCGTAAGCGTATGGATACCAGGCACTTCCCCTTCTCTGATTGAATTGATTTCCGTGGTTTCACCAAGGTACTGTTCCACCAGCTCGGCCATTGTTTTGGCCGTACCGGACGGGGCGTCCAGTTTATGAATGTGGTGGATTTCCTCAATCTCCGGTGTATAGCCTGCATCCTTGAGGAGTTCACATGCCTTTTGAAGAGCCTTGAAAAGTGCATTTACGCCAAGTGAGAAGTTGGAGGCGTAGATCATAGGCGTACCGGCTTCCCGGAAAGCGGCCAGGACTTTGTCCTTTATGTCGTTCCAACCTGTCGTTCCTATTACAGCCGCTTTGAAATGTTTGGCTATGAACGGGTAATTGGCGCGGAAAGCATCCGGGGTGGTGAAATCTATGCAGACACATTCCTTTGCGACGGCCGGATCGGTGGCCGTGATGTCTTCGCTTGCCTCAACAAGGCTTATGCCCTTTCTTTGGAGTTCCTTTTCAATCATGTGGCCCATTTTCCCGTAGCCACTGATGATCACCTTTATCATAGCGTTGTACTGTATTCTGTTGACTATTAAAAACTTACGTGTTTTGACCCATGTAGTTTCACATGGGTCGAAATGCTTATATTATTGACTTTCAGGCATTTGTTAGACAACGGTACATTCTCACGTACTGCTCTACAGCCGTCTCCAGGTCGCTTGCAAGAATATGCTCGTCATCCCTGTGCGAGACGCGGATGGTACCCGGCCCGCAAATAATCTTGTGGCCGAAGCCGCTAAGGTGTGGAGCATCGCTGCCGAACGCCACGGGGGCCGATTCGAATCCTGGCAATGTAACATAATGTGCCGGAGCGTCGCCCGTTCCGTTAGCGGTTACAGTGAGTGCAGCTGCGTTTTCTTCCGCGTCGCTTTGCGACCCTGTCCGGGCAAATGCTCCAGAAAAGCCTTCCATCCCCACGGCTTCCATCCAGTCCTGCACGGCCTGGTGCGACAGGAAAGTTGTACGGAAATACAGGCGGCAACTCAGCTGAGGAGACAGGATGTTCTGCGGATTGTCACTGTGGAGAAGGCCTATGTTCCAAGTGGTTTCGCCAAGTTCTGGATCTGTGCCGAAATCCTTGGCTTTCAGTTTGTTGTAAAACTCGTTGAACAAATCCACGGCACTTACGCCATACTGCGGGTAACCGGAATGGAAAGCCTTGCCGCGGAAAGTGAGTGTATAGGACTTGGTCCCCTTGGAGGCCGATACCATCTTGTTCTCCGTAGGTTCGCCGACTATGAGAAACGGCGCCTCGAAGCCTGTTTTGGAAAAGGCCTTTGCGCCCCACGAGCCGGTTTCCTCCCCTGCAAGAATCAGAAGGCCAAAATCAGTAAAGCCTTGGGCTTCAAGTTCTTTACATGCTGTGTACATGGAAAAAATCTGCCCTTTCGCATCACAGCTTCCACGGCCTTCAATTTTCCGGAGGATGTCACCTTCGGAGGACATGTGCACCCCCGCACATGGGTAGGGGGAGGGGCCCGCCGGCTGCAGGCCGGTGGGAGGGGCCGGAGAGAGCGAAGCGAACGGAGTTCCTCCGGAGGTGATATCCTCCGGAAAAACAGGGGCGATGTAAGGCGGAACCGTGTCCATGTGGGTACAGAAAACCACTTTCGGCGTGCCCCAGCGAAGGAAAAGGTTCAGGGTGCCGTCACCAACCTCCATCAGTTCTTTTTCAGGAGCTTCCAGCCTGTCGTACAGCCATAGCGCCATTTCCCGCTCCTTTCCGGAAGTGGAATCAATGGACAGCATAGCTTTAAACAATTCCCAATTCATCATTGTCGATATTTTCAATCTCCCAGGTGCGAAATCGGCCAAAAGCGCACCTCAGAGCCTTATTTTCTGCCGCTTCAGGTGCGAAATCGGCCTAAAGCGCACCTCGCGCTTATGATAACCAGCCTTTTTCCAACAGGACCTGGGCTATCTGCACTGCATTTGTGGCGGCGCCTTTGCGGATGTTGTCGCTTACGCACCAGAGGTTGAGGCCGTTTCCCACTGAAGGGTCACGGCGGATACGGCCCACAAACACTTCGTCTTTGTCCCAGGCCGTAATCGGCATGGGGTAGAGATTGTTGGCAGGGTCGTCCTGGATTACTACGCCGGGCATATCGGCCATCAGGCTACGGACTTTGGCAAGGTCGTAGGGCTTGCGGAACTCTATGTTCACGCTTTCCGAATGGCCGCCTTCAACCGGCACGCGCACAGTGGTTGCCGATACCGCTATAGTGTTATCCCTCAGGATTTTGCGGGTTTCGTTGACCATCTTCATCTCCTCTTTGGTGTAGCCGTCGGGAAGGAAGGAATCGATGTGCGGGAGGACGTTCATGTCGATTCTGTGCGGAAACTTGGTTCCTGAGCCGCCTGCACGTTCCGCTTCCAATTGTTCGATTCCCTTTTGTCCGGCGCCCGTCACGCTCTGATAAGTGCTTACCACAATGCGCTTTATGCCAAATTCGCGATGCAGAGGGGCGAGCGGCAACACCATCTGTATTGTCGAGCAGTTGGGGTTGGCGATGATGTGGTCGGCTTTCGTCAGGACATCGGCATTGATTTCCGGGACTACCAGGGGGACGGAGGGATCCATGCGCCAATAGGAAGAGTTGTCCACTACGTAACAACCAATGGCCGCAAAGCGCGGGGCCAGCTGGGCCGATACGCTGCCGCCGGCGCTGAAAATTGCCAGGACGGGTTTTTGGGCTATGGCCTCGTCGGCACTTATTACTGTCCACTGCCTGCCTTGGAACTGCACCTTCTTTCCCCATGAACGGGCCGATGCTACGGGAAGCAATTCCGTCACCGGAAACTGCCTCTCCTGCAAAACTTGCAACATTTTCTGGCCAACCAAGCCTGTCGCACCTACTACTGCTACTTTCATATAACCAATTTTACTCTTGCAAAGTTACTACCTTTTTTCGGATGTGAGCCGATTATTTGCAATCAGCTTTTAAACCGCCGCGCGGATTTTTACAAACTTACGCTTTTTTTACGTATTTTTGTACAATTTAAGTACAATAGTACGTTAATTTTATAAAAGTTCAAGCGGCGTCACGGACGCCCAGGAATAATAGTTCTTTGAAATCAGTGTCATTTTTTCGCAGTTTCGGGGATTTCCCGGAAATGGAAATAAATCGGTCAAGCATGTAAGCAT